>JARRLT010000118.1:0-2181 GCA_037386725.1 Promethearchaeota archaeon | reverse complement strand
TTAACTAAATAAGAGGTAAAATTAATGAGAAAAGTAAAAGTTGGTCTTTTTATAACTCTCATCGTGATTTTAACTGCAACGCCTTTTGGACTCTTTGCCGTGATACAACCAAAAGCAAGCAAAACTTTACCTGATTATATCCCGATAGATGCAACGAGTGGTTTAGCGGGAAATTTGATGTTACCTTCCGTTCCAGAAAAGTTTGATGGAGATTTAAAAGCGCCCACTGCTATAAAAAGCACAAATGGTCTTAAATCCTCATCAGCTCAAGTTGGAGATGTAGTTTTTGACTGGTACCTATCAGTCTCAACAAATGATCCATATATGACTTGTAAGGCTATTGAGGGAAATATTGAAATTTGGGTTGCAAATGATCTATTATTTGACCCAGGAGATGTGAGAAATGCTGATCCAACTAATTTTGCTATTACAGATGAAATGATCGAATATATGGCTTATGAATTCAATGATGTTATTTATCCAACAGATACTGAGTATTTTGGACACTCAGACGATAGATATGGAAATGAAACTATTTTTCAAGCTTTAGGTTGGCCAGAATATTACTATAATTGGACAGATACAGATAATCCTCAAAGAGTTATGGTGAAGGTTTTCAATATTCGGGATGATAATTATTATAATGCTAGTTACCCATACTATGTAGTTGGCTTCTTTAGTGAAGGATATGACAGCTATTATAACAGAAATATGATCCATATTGATGCTTGGCGTTGGTGGCAAAGACTCGGTGAGGCTGGAGATATGTGGTTAGATGAACCCCCATGGAATAGAGACGACTTAATAGTAACCCGTCCTCATGTATATGAATCAACATTTGCTCATGAATACCAACATTTAATCCATCGTGATTGGCAACCTAATCCGGCTGCTTTTATGAATGAAGGATGCTCTATGTATGCTGAATTTCTCTGTGGATATGGAGTTGAAGATAATTACTTTAATTCTTATTTTGCCACACCTGATAATTCCCTAACAGTATGGGGAGATCAAGGAGATATTAATATTTTAGCGGATTATGGTGTCGCTGCTCTTTGGACTATTTATTTAAATGATCATTATGGTGGTGCTCCTTTAATACGTGATTACGTTCAATCTGGTATACCCGGTATTGAGGGAATTAATGCAGTTTTAAAGGCATTTGGGTATAAAAAAGATTTCTATGATGTTTACCATGACTGGAGGTTAGCAAACTTAATTCGATCGAATTTTCCGGGTCATGGAAAATATAATTATAAGAGCATTGATATGAGTACCTTAGATCCAATACATATTGTCTATGAGGCATCGGGATTACCAGTTCCAATGACAACTGCTGCTGTGGATTTTGGAACAACTAAAACCATATTAGGACACGATACTGGAGTTTCAATGATTGGTCCATTTGGAAGTGATTATATCAGATTTACTGATTGGAGAAAACCAGGAAATATTTACTTTAACGGAGATGATCAAGCATATTTAGGATGGCAACCAATACCAGATGGATTTTGGTCTGCTTTCGGGGATTTAGGAGATAAATGGCTTTTAGGTGAAGCATACGTAGACCCAAGTAACCCAGTACTTGAACTTATTACAAAATATGATATCGAACCCTATTGGGATTTTGGTTTTGTTCAAGTATTTAACGAGACTTCTGGAGAATGGCAATCACTTGAAAATATGTATACTACATCTTTACATGATGCCAGTGCTCTTGAAGATATTGTAAATGAACTTCCAGGGCTTACAGGACAAAATCCAAGTTGGCCTGATTGGACTACAATGTATTTTGACCTCAATGATTGGGCTGGTCAAACGGTACAATTTAACTTCAGATATATGACTGATTGGGCTACAACTGATGCTGGATGGTATATTAATCAAGCAAGCGTAAGTGGAACCCCTATGGAATTAACTTATGAGTCCGGTGAAGCTGATTTCATGGTGACGGTTGTCGAAGTTATGCATACCCGAACACATGATATTTATATCCCATGGGATATTAGACTTTGCGATTTGAACGAAGTAGGTCATACATTAGCAGTTGCCTATAAACATCATGATTTGATTCTGGTAGTTAGTCCAACCATGGAAAACGGTTTTACGGATTACTCTTTTGCTGCTCAAAGATTCAAACCATTTAAATGGTTCTGGTTCTTCTAAATTACTAATTAATTA
>JARRLT010000117.1:0-6241 GCA_037386725.1 Promethearchaeota archaeon | reverse complement strand
TAGTATTCCATCCGGTGTCCAGGAAAAGAAATGATCATAATACTTGTTCCAATTATAATCATAAAAAAGGCTGTAGCTAATCTTAAATTTCGGCAGCGAGTAAGTAAGTTTACCGTTTAAAGAGTATCTTCTGTACGGATTCATAGGAACAAAAGCACTGTCGCCGGTATGGATCGGAATCCATAATGACGGATTAGAAGGATCCGGTACAAAGGGTTTATCATCGGTTACATTAAAAATCCTCTGCCCGTATAAATATCCTTGATTGTAATAGGTACCTTGTCCCGATTTTTGCAGAAAATTTTTTAAGGATAAAATGTAAAAAATTAAGTTTTTTGGTTAATTTATAAATTTAGTATAATAATATTTTAAATTGACAAAGAAAACGTTATTACAATGGTAAAAATTAATTTTCTAGGAAGCTGTAGAGAAGTAGGACGTTCAGCAATCCTAATAGAGTCCAAAAGTGGCGAAAAGGGTCTCTTGGATTTTGGAGTGCGATTTGATGCGGAAGAGAGACTGCCTTTAGAAACTGATCTTAGAGGTCTTAAATTTGCAGCATTAACCCATTGCCATGTTGATCACTCTGGAGCATTACCCGCTCTATATAGAAATGCAGATCCCATTCTATTTACAAAAAGTCAAACAGAAGATAGGGAAAGACTTTTACATCACATTTTATAATGCGGGACATGTTCCAGGGAGTGTTTCAATTTTAATTGAAGTTGATGGTAAAAAAATTCTCTATACAGGAGATATTAATACCCAAGAAACCAATCTCATAAATGGTGCAAAACCAATTAATTTTCCCGAAGTTGACTCACTTATTATCGAGTCAACATATGCTTTAAGAAATCATCCCGATAGATCACAATTGGAAAGAGAATTTATAGAAGGAGTTATAACTACAATAGAAAATGGAGGAAGAGTTCTAATTCCCGCATTTGGTGTTGCTCGTTCTCAAGAAGCTTTAATGATTTTAGAGAAATATGGCTTCCGAGGAAAGATATTTTTAGATGGATTAGCAAAATTAGTATCAAAAGTGTATATGAATTATCCCAATTCCTTAAAAGATTTGAATTCATTTAAATCCGCAGTTAAAAGATCCCATTTCGTTAATAGGAAGAGAATGCGATCAAAAGTTAAAAAAACAAGTGGTGTTATAATTAGTCCTTCGGGGATGTTGAAAGGTGGAGCTGCAATGGAATATATTAGGCCAATTTTGAGGGATCCAAACTCCGCTATTTATTTAGTTGGATATCAAGTTGAAGGCACTCCAGGAAGAGGTTTAGTGGATAATAATACCTTTGAATTCAAAGAGAATAATCGAAATAGAAAATCTGATTATGATAT
Organism: Promethearchaeota archaeon; assembly: GCA_037386725.1. Classification (GTDB taxonomy): domain Archaea; phylum Asgardarchaeota; class Lokiarchaeia; order Sigyniarchaeales; family SOKP01; genus JARRLT01. The sequence goes on along the minus strand of JARRLT010000117.1, from coordinate 4,888 downwards.
GAATATTGATGCACGATGTGATGTTGCCCATTATGATTTTTCTAGCCACGCAGATGGAAAGAAATTAAAAAATTTTACCTCACAAATTAATTTTCATAATAGTTCTAAAAGTATATTCTGTGTACATGGAGATAATAAATCTACAACTACATTGGCAAGTGAATTTGCAGAAGAAGGATATCATTCTGTGGCACCTGAAATTGGAGAAATCTATTCACTTTAATTTGCATTATTCTAATTGTTCTTTTATAACTTCATTGCAATGTTTTAAAAATTCATCAATTTTATTTGTTGGAACTTTCGTTCCCGCCGCAGGAGGATGACCACCACCTAAGGTAATTAAATCACTTCTTTTTAACGCCTTTCTAATTGCTTCAGAAAGATTTATCCCTTTTTTTACGAGAGATTTATGAGCTCTTCCCGATACCTTGTATACATCCTCGTTAAGACGATTAGCATATCCAAAAATTGGTTTATTTTTATCAATAAAATCATCATTATCAAAAATCAACATTGAAGAGATTGTTCCTACAATATTTTCTGGAATTATATCTTCTCCATAAAAATATTGGATATAATCTTTATTTTTGATCTTATTTTCTTCCTTTAACCATGTTAATGCTTTCACTAACGATTTTTTATATTCTTCCAGTTTTTCCTTAGCTTCTTTATATGCTTTTGATCTATCTCCCATTGTGATAGCAATGCCTTGAGCTCCATTGTTTGTTCTTCCGCATGCATTTAAGAGATTAGAGAAATCTCCGAGATCTCTTAGATCAGAATCTTCACTTTCACTCGTGAGCAAATAACGATTTACAATTAATTTTTCGATTATTTCGTTTGGATTAATATTTAATTTTACAGAGGCGTACTCTATTATTGCTGAAGATATCTTTTGCTTCTCGTCCCAAGTTAAATCATTTAATGTTTTTATTTCCCCATTTGGTTTTTCAATGAGAACGCCCAACTGTTTCAAAAACTTAAGGCTTTTATTTTCATCACCACTTATTCCCGGTAAATTAATTTCTGTTGAATAAGCTAAAGCTTGATTTAATGGCTTAATTAATGAAAAATTAAGATCACTTCTCTCTGATATTAAATTTTGATCCAATGCGTCTTTTAAAATTACTTTATTTAATCCTAAAAATGTCTTACTTCCTCCTTGGTTTTGGATATCACCTACGGCTCCAATTAATGCAATTGGTGATAGATCAATATTTTTATCATTTAAGTTTTTAGAAAAGAAGTATGATAGACCAGCTCCTGAAACTTCAGAACTACCATCTATACCGAAAAAGTACGGATTTATATGCCAAGGTCTTGTCTCTTCAAATATGCTTTTAATTTCATCTAATTTATCCTTGCTTTCAATTTCTTGAGGAAGATGATGATCTAATATAATAAAAGGGGATTTAGCATCTGATTCTGTAAATTCTTTCTTTATATCAGAGTATTGCCCACTTCCAAAATCTGCAAATATAAAAAAATTTCCAAATTCTTTGGCTTTTTCTGAAATTTTAATAATTTCATCCTTTTCTAATTGCTTTAAAATAGTAATTTGAAAGGGGATATTCATCCTATATAATGATTTCCCCAAAATTGCTCCAGCAGAAAGACCATCGGCATCGAGATGAGTATAAATATGGACAGAGGACTCCATCTCAGTTAAATTTGCGAGAAAATAATTTTTAGTTTTATCCAACTCCTTAAAAAATTGATCTTTATCCAATATTACTCTCTCTTTTTTTAAAAATATTTTAAATATTACATATGTGAAGTAATAATTACTATATTTTTATATTTATTAATCCAACAATTAATTTTTAAAATCTATTTCAACATATCTATAAATGAGTTCTATTCATCGAATTAAAGTAAGCTGTTGTTAATCTTCATTCAATAATGATTTTATACTAAAAAAGTTATTAAGCATTAAGCATTAAAAATGTATTAACTTTCTTAAGTGGTAACTATGCATCACGTAAAAATTAATCAATTAGCAAAAAATATTGTTTTGGATATAATCCAAAAAAAGGAAATTTATAAAGCTGAGGTTAATGAATTAGATAACGGTGCTACTGTTGTTAATATGACGAATGCAAGTTGGGAAGGAGGAAAACTCGTTGGAGAAATTTGTATGGGTGGATTGGGAAAGGTAGAATTCACAAACCTTAATTTAGATGGTCATTACCTCCCAAGTGTCAATGTTTACACATCAGAACCTTTAATTTCTTGTATGGCGTCGCAATTAGCTGGATGGAACGTAAAGTTGAAAAAAGAAGTTGAAAAGGATGGAGAAATAAAGAAAAAGAAAGTATTTGAATCCCTCGGTTCTGGACCTGCACGAGCAAAAAGTAAAGTAGAAAAGAAACTATTTGAGGAAATTAATTATGTTGATGACTCAAATTGTGCAGTAATTGTTTTTGAAACTTCTAAACAACCAAATGAAGAAGTTATGGAGATTATAGCAAATAAATGTAATGTTGATATAAATGAAACATATGCAGTATATGCTCCTACTGCTTGTTTAACCGGTTCAATTCAAGTAGCGGCAAGAATTGTTGAAACTGGGATACATAAATTGCATGAAATCAAGTTTCCATTAGATATTTTGGAGGGTGGATTTGGAACCACAACTGTCGCACCCATAGCAAAAGATGATTTTGCTGCGATGGGGAGAACAAATGATAGTTTGATTGCAGGGGGAATGACTTATTATACAATTAAAGTAGATAAAGAACAAGAAGAAGAAGTTTTTGAACTTATTAAAAAAGCACCCGCTAATACCTCTTCTAGCTACGGAAAACCATTTTTAGAACTATTTAAAGAAGTAGATTATAAATTCTATGATATTGATCCGGGATTATTTGCTCCAGCGACATATACAGTTACAAACATTAAGACTGGAAAATCAATTTCAGCGGGTTTATTAAACTATAATTTACTAAAAAAGTCCTACGGCTTAGCTTAAAAAATTTCTATAAAATTTTCTTATTTTTTTATTTAACTGATTTTAATTTTGCTAATATTAAATCTTTGATAATTCCCTTTTTTAACCATTTATTATCATGACATTATCATTGAATATAGAAAATTAAATCAATGGGAATTAACCTTTTATGTCATTGTTTAATTTATTTTTTCCAATTGAACATTTTGAAATTCTTATAAAGAATAAAAAATAACAAAAATTATGAAAAAAGGAAAAATTCGTGTTGGACCTTATTTGTATCCAATGCCAGTAGTACTTATTGGAAGCTTAGTTAGGAAGAGACCCAATTTCATGCCGATAGCTTGGACTGCTATAGTAGAACATAATCCAGCAATGATATTGATATCTGCCAATCAAAATCATTTTACAAATGAAGGTATAAAGGAAAATAAGACTTTCAGTGTGAATTTTACTTCTGTAGATATGGTAAGAAAAACTGATTATTGTGGATTAAAATCGGGAAAAAATTGTGATAAATCAGGTATTTTTAAAGTTTTTTATGGAGAGTTAAAAACAGCACCAATGATCGAAGAATCCCCAGTGAATTTAGAATGCACAGTAGATCAATTAATTGATAATGGAAGAGGCCATGATATAATAATTGGAGAAATTAAAAATGCTTTTTCGGAAGATAAATATTTAACCAATGGAATTCCAGATGTAAAAAAATTTAATCCTCTTATATTTACTATGAATGATAATAACTATTGGAGTCTCGGAGATTATATTGGGCGAGCTTGGAGTATCGGAAAGGAATATGAACAAAAATAACTCTATTAATTAAAAAATAATTTTAATTAAATTTAATTTAAAATATATAGAATAAATTAACTAGAAATTAGATATTGGTGAGTTCTTCCTCATATTTCATTATTTCAGCGTTTGACACATCTCGATCGAACTTGATTTCTTTTTGTATTCCAAGATATGCACATGCTAATTTTGCAGCGGCTGCAATTTCCGCTTTTTTAAGTGTAATTGAATATCCTTCCCCTTGATAATCTGTATCAGAATACTCTCCTTTGTTTATTTTATTCTGATATAATCTCTCTGATTTCATTTTAAAGAGGAGAGAGGCCATTTTATCTGCAACTATGAAAGGCAACTGATTTCTAACGACTAAACGAGTAATATTATTTACATCAAAATAATTTAAACTCTCGAACTTTGCTCTTAAATAACTTTTCAGATTTTCAGAATTTCTCTCACATTCTATTTCCGTCCAATCATGAATCGCCAATCTTCTTCTAAAGAAAATTAGTTCCCAATCTATTTCTAATTCTTTTAAAAATTCAAATAATTTATCGTCATTAGGAATTTTCGATTCGATAATAAGGTATAATTGTAAACCATAATATTTATGTTCCTGTTGAAGGAAAAATCCTCTTTGTTGCATAGATGCTAAAATTTTAATTTTGATTGAATATATGTTTTCAGAAAGGTTCTTTTTTCCGCAACTAAGATATATTACATTACCTTCTTCACTGATATATTGGCAATCAAGAAAGCCCAAGATACTTTCATTATTTTCTTTTACAAAATTCATTAATCCAGAAAGAGTAGGTTTTACATCAAATTTAATTAGATCATTTTCTCCGATTGTAACATAATCTTTATGACTTCCTCCCACTGCTAACTTAATTAAATTCAATTTCAGATCTTTGTCTTCCCCAAATACTAATTTTATTGCGTCATTGATAGGAAAAATTTCTTTTTCAAGGACTTTTATATCACCCATCGAACTTTCATAAGGATCCGGTTCGCTCAAAATCTTATTAAGTACGGGAGCTTCTGATGCATCTACTTATATTACATATTCATTAGCTTATTCCTTTCTTATAAGTATATATGAACGATATTTTTTGTTATACTTAGAAAAATAAGTTTTATCATCAC
>JARRLT010000116.1:0-12345 GCA_037386725.1 Promethearchaeota archaeon | reverse complement strand
CAATATTTGTAATTTTATCAACACCGTAGTCTCTTGCGGTCAGTAAGTATTGATCGAATATTTCGCCCGCGGAGAGATTTTTCTTATATTCCATTAATCCCGTCGCGCAAAATTTACAATCGAGAGGGCACCCCACCTGTGTAGAAACGCATAATGTAGTCCTATTTTCCTCCGGAATTACCACCGATTCGATTTTGTATCCTTCCTTGGTTTCGACGATATATTTCTTAGTGTCGTTAAAGGAGGATTTCTCCGTATCGGTCAATTTCAGCGTAATGATCTCGGTTGTTTCTTTTAATTTATTTCTTAAAATTTTCGGAACACTGGTCATTTCGTCGAAATCGACTACAAGATGATTATACATCCAATTAAACAATTGCTGGCCTCTGAATCTTTGATCTCCCGACTTAAGAAAGTATTCTCTTAATTCCGATAAAGTCAACCCTTTTAAAACCATTCTTTGACTGTTTTTTTCCATTTTACCCTTTATTTGCTGTACAAAAACATATCACTATTTTTCTGAGGCAAATATAATTATAACTGTGTTTTCAAAAAATTACTTTTCTTTGCCTTAGGAGCTAAATCATATTTATGCGGGAATTATTTTTAATAAGAATGTAGATGAACATTTAACATACGAAAAATTTATTCATCAAAATTATCCTAAATTACAAGAAAAATTACTTGGTACTAATTCAGAAGATAATTTAAAAGATCTAAGTGAAAATTCTAATGAAAAACAAACAAATTCCAAAAATAAATTAAAATTCAGCTTTTTTATTGGGCTTATTATCTTAATGTTAGCTTTTATGATAAGTAATATAAATCAATCAATTGCTCAACCTTTTTACCAAGTGTATCTTATAGATGTTTTAAACGTGAAAAATGCCGTTATAGTTATGCTTATTTATTTTCCCAGTCAAATAGTTTCCTTACTTATTGCACCAAAATTAGGAGAAATCGCAGACAGGATTAATCCAATATTAGGTATCTTTATTGTTAATGGATTAGCGGCATTAAATACTTGGTTGCTTTTAAACTCAATCTCTGGCATTATGTTTGGAATTATCTTAATTTTTGATTCAACTTTTATTTGGGCAGGAATGTTAATCATGCAAAATGTTTTGAGTCGAATTTCACGAGAACATCGTGGAAAAATTTTTGGTACCAAGCAATTTATAAGTCTTTTAGGGGGAACAATTGGTCCTATTGCAGGAGGAATTGCTTGGCAAGTTCTTGGGCCTCAATATCCTTTTATTCTATCAATTTTCATTGTATTATCTGTGATCCCTTTTTATGTAGCCGCTATCATTTTATTACGACCATATATGGCAGAGAAAGTGTAAATTTAAAAGGAAATGTTAGATTTTTGGAAAAATAAAATTAAATATAAAACGGAATTCATTCACTTAATTTATCTACCTCTTTTACGTAATCTGGTTTATATGTAGTTTTCAACAGATTCGAATTTCCTGTAGATATTAATTCACCTTGCATGTTATAAATTTCAGCGGTTGCATGAATAATATTTTTTCCTTCTCTTATTACTTTTGCGATAACTCTTACTCTTTTATCGACTTTAACCTTTCCTAAATAATCTATATGAAAGTCTATAGATATTGGAAATCCTTCATACCCTAAAGTCGCCGTCATCATCCCAATTGAATCATCCATCATGGCACATTGCATTCCTCCATGCAATAAACCAGTAGGATTAGCCATTTCTGGTCGAACTTTAAATTCAATTGCCATAAATCCTCTTTTTGCTTCGATAATATTTCCATTTAACCAATTTGTTAGAGGAGGCATGCTTGGGAAATCTTTTACACTCTTTCCTTTTGCAGCATTAAATAATTTAATAACCCTCTCCGACCTTTCTTCCATTTCTTTTTGTTTTGAAGACATTATATCTACTCTCTTAGCTAAAGAACTTATTTGAATAACATGTCTTACATTATGAATCAAATCATTATATTTTATACCGAGTCAAAATCGATTTCAAAGGTAATTTTTAAACCATTCTATTGGAATTTTAGATTTTATCTCCTTGACGGATTCTACTGGTGTATGTATTCCTAAATCAGAAATAATTTTTGTAATATATTTTGAAGGTGTTAAATCGAAATAATAATTTTCTACAATAATATTATCCTTTTGCTTTATTGTCTCGGTAATCTCATTTGAAGGCTTTCTTTCAATTTTAATTTCCTTTCCGAAATGATTTTGTAAATTATACTTAAAAGAATCCCCCAATGCAATAACTTTTTTATTGGTTTCATAACCCATTACTGATAAAGGATAAGTACCGATCTTATTAATGATAGAACCATCTTTTAAAAGACTATCGATTCCCAATAAAATTAAATCTATTTGGGATATAAATTTTCCCATAGCAGCATCAATAATTAAATGAGTTTCATAGTTCTCTGCTAATTTTGCACTGGTCTTATACCCCTCCAATAGAGGGCGAGATTCTAAAACATAAAAAATCATATTTTTTATTTTTAATTTTAAAATTGTTTTTATTAAAGTAGAACTATATGATGTGATCATTATTTTCATTTGTGGTCTGTAGTTTTCCTTGAAAAATACTTGAAAGTTGGATTCAAGCTTCTTTTGCTGACTAATCCGTTTTTCACGCAATTTATTAATTGTATGTTTGATTTCCATCTTAGAAAATTTGGTGATATTATTAACTAAAAAACCCATACAGTTAATTAATGGGGCCATACTAGGTCGAAGAGCAATGATTTTTTTAAAAAGATCATAGAGTTCATCTTTAATATTGGTTTTCTGAAAATCTATATATTCAAGGGATTTTTCCACCAATTCAATTGCTTTCATAACTATTTCACTTGCTCCCGAAATATTATCGCCTTTTAATTCATCAAGTTTCTTCTCTATTCCAGAATTCATAATTGTATATTTCGAAAGTTATTTAATTATTTATTAATTTAAAAAGAAACGAAAATTATATCTTAGTAACATAGATGTTTATCTCAAATAAAGTAAAGAATTAATATTATTTTATGTTAAAACATTAAATTTCATGAAATTATATTTCTAAAATTGGAACGCTTTTTTTCAAAAGATAATTATTTTTATATGCCTCAACAAGAGTAAATTTTTATGATAAGTATGGTATAGAATTTAAATTACTTTCTTTCTACAATTATTGATAAAAGATTGTTCCCAAATCCTCCAAAGTTGCATGTTATTCCCGTCTCAGCACCTTCAACTTGCCGTTTTCCTGCCTCTCCTCTTAGTTGCCAAAATAACTCAACTACTTGTGCAATACCTGTAGCTCCTAAGGGATGTCCTCGAGCCTTTAATCCTCCTGAAGGATTTATAGGAATTCTCCCACCTATCTCAGTTAGACCTTCATGTGCTGCTTTAGCACCTTCACCTTTCCTGAAAAAGCCCAAATCTTCACTTTGAATCGCTTCAAGAATAGAAAATGCATCATGAGCTTCACAAACATCAATCTCATCGGGATTTTTATTTGCCATTTTATAAGCTTGAGTGGAAGCTAATTTCAAGGCTTTTAGAGTAGTAATATCCTCTCTCTCGTAGACGATATGGGTATCTGTTGCTTGTCCTATCCCACTTATGAAAACAGGTGTATCTGTAAAGTCTTTTGCTAAATCTGCATTACATAACACTAATGCAGCCGCACCATCAGAAATTGGACAAATATGGAATAATCTAAGAGGATCTGCAATTATTGGGTTTCTCTCGTTATCATTAAGAAATTCTTTAACACTACTCCAATTACCCTTGCCTTTTTTAATCGCAGAATTCATAAAGTCTTCTATAGATCTTTGAAAATGAGCATATGGATTTAAAGTTCCATTTTTATGATTTTTTATAGCAATATCAGTTAACCAATCAAGCTTCGCATTATATTTATCTAAATACGCTCTGGTTAATAATCCTCCATAAGATGGGAGTGAAATTCCATGAATTCTTTCAGCCTCATTATGAGTTATTGTTGCAATAGTAGATGTAATAAGTCCAGGTTTAGAAATATGAGTCATTTTTTCTCCCCCCACGACCAATACTAAATCACTTAATCCCGAAGCTATGGCTTGAAAACCAGCTTTTACAGCGGATCCCCCGCTCGCTGGACCATTCTTTATATGATCTGCTGCCGCTGGAAGTAAACTTATTCTATCTACTAAAGCATTAGCAACTCCACTTATATGATTAAAAATTTCAGGATTCATAGCACCTACATAAACAGAATCAAAATTTTTATTATTTGTGTTAGAATCTTCAATCGCTTTGATCGAAGCTTCTGATAATAAATCTAATAATCCCTTATCCTTTAACTTTCCAAATTTCGTGTGACCAACACCAATTATAGCTACTTTTCTCATTTAAAATCCATTATCCTTCAAACGAAATAATTTTTATAAAAATAAACTTATTCAAAATACTTGTCTTTCTTTATATATCCCAAATTCTTCTCTCAAAACATCACAAATCTCTTGAATAGTTGCATAGGTTTTTACAGTGTCTATCATTTTTGGCATAATATTCTCCGTTTGAGTTAAGTGGCGCCAGAAAACCGCGCAGCGGTTTTGGCGTCCACGGACTTGAAAGACTTGTTATGAATTTCTTGGTTCACCAACATATTTTTCATAGTTTTTTGTGTAGTCATCAATATTTTCAGTAAACATTTTTTTGTATTGATCTGTAAAATATTTAATTGCTTCTTCTTCTAATTTATTGGTAAGATATTCGAGGAAATAAGATCCACCAAAAGGATCGGCGACATCCGTAATTCCTGATTCATATGCGAGCACTTGTTGAGTTCTAAGAGACAATCTTACTGATTCTTCAGTTGGTATGCATAGGGCTTCATCAAAAGAATTGGTATGTAATGATTGGGTTCCACCTAAGATTGCTGCTAAAGCTTGTATTGTAACCCTAATAACATTTACTAGTGGTTGTTGAGCTGTTAAAGTGACACCTGCCGTCTGGGCATGAAATCGCATTTTTAAAGAATTTTCATTCTCAGCTTTAAATCGATTTTTTATTATTTTTGCCCATAATCTTCTCGCCGCTCTAAATTTAGCAATTTCTTCAACGAAATTATTTTGAGCAGCAAAGAAAAATGATAATCGTGGAGCAAAGTTATCTACATTTATGCCTCGTTTTATAACTTCTTGTACATATGTAATTCCATTTGCTATGGTAAATGCGATCTCTTGTATGGCATTACAACCAGCTTCTCGCATATGATATCCACTTATACTGATTGTGTTAAATTTTGGTAAGTATTTAGAACAATAATCAATAATGTCAACAGTTAGTCTCAATGACGGTTCTGGAGGAAATATATATGTTCCTCGAGCAATATATTCTTTCAAAATGTCATTCTGTACTGTACCCATTAATTTCTCTTGATTTACACCTTGTTTTTCTCCTACAGCAATATACATAGCCAAAAGAACTGCTGCTGGAGAATTTATTGTCATACTTGTTGATACCTCATCTAAAGGAATTCCATCAAATAATTCTTCCATGTCTTTCAAAGAATTTATTGAAACACCTACTCTGCCAACCTCTCCGCAACATAGGTTATTATCGGGATCATATCCCATCTGAGTAGGCAAGTCAAAAGCGACTGATAACCCTTTCTGTCCCTGTGAAATTAAATATTTAAATCTCTCATTTGTTTTTTTAGCATCAGCGAATCCACTGTACTGTCTCATTGTCCATAATCTTCCTCTATACATAGTAGGATAAACACCCCTAGTAAAAGGTGTAGAGCCGGGATAGTTTAGATCTTCTAAATAATTAATATTCTTAATATCCTCAAGATCATAAACTTGTTTTAAATTTACATTTGATGAGGTTTTAAACTCCTCTTTTCTTTCTCCTTTTTTCAAATAATTTGCCAAGATTTTCTTTTCCCACTTTTCCCTTTCTTCTTTTATTCCCTTTATTTCATCTTCTGAAAACATAAGAACTTCTCCTAGTAAATTATACTACTGGTTCAAATATATACGTTTTAACTTCTTTCCCATCTAAATTATCACAAATTTTTGCAAATATTGGCTTCAATTTTATTCCAACCTTTAAATTCTCTTTTACAGTAAGTTGCCCAAGTGCTCTTATGCCATTTTCGAATTCTACAACTCCTAAAGCATAAGATTTTTTATCTTTGAATTCCATTGGAGGGACATTTAATATTGTGTAAGTTAATAATCTTCCCAAACCAGATGGTCGTATCTCTTTAAATGTTTTATTTTTACATTTCAAACATCTTATATGAGATTCATGTTGCAAAAATCCACATTTTTTACATTTTTTCCATTTTATCTGATATTCATCTTTATTATAGCTCATATTTCTTTCGCTATTCATTAAGATTTATTTCTGCATTATATTATAAGATATTGCATTCTTTTTTATCATATTCATTATAAGAAAAACATTTTACTAACGTAAACTATAATACTTTTTTGTAAAACGAAGTATTTTAATTCAAATGTATAAATATTTACCAATATTTAGTAAACATATAAATTACCAATATAAAAACTTAAAGTGAATAAAATGACAGGACATATAAAATATGAAGATTTAGATTTTGAATTTGGATATTCATGTATGCCTGATAGATTACATTATTTTAATAAAAATGAAAATGAGTTTAGAATGGAAGTACGTGATTGGTGTAAAGAATATGTAGCACCGGTTGCTGAAAAAATTGATAGAGAGAGAAATAAATCATTAGCAGTAGAAACTTTGAAAAAAATGCCTTTTCTAGATATAATAATTCCAGAAGAAGCTGGAGGCCAAGGAAAAGGATTGTTATATCGAACTATATTCGGTGAAGAATTGACTGCATTTAGTTATGCACTAGCAGGAATATTTGGTGCATCATCTTGTTTATTTGCTGCACCAATTATCGAATATGGAACAAAAGAGCAAAAAAAGAAATATCTTTCTGGAATCGCTGATGGCTCAAAAGTAGGAGCAATTGGAATTACAGAGCCTAATGGTGGGTCTGATGCGATAGGTGGAATGCAATTGAGAGCAAAGAAAGAAAATAGTCATTATATTATAAATGGAGAGAAATGTTTTATAACAAACGGAAGTGTAGCTGATTATATCCTTTTATATGGTATCACCAATGATCAAGTTAGAACACATCAAGGTATGACCGCTTTTATTTTTGACACTAACACGCCTGGATTTGAAGTTATTAAAGATTACAATCATATGGGTCGACGAGGAATGCCTAATTCTCATTTAAGGTTTAATAATTGTAAAATACCCGTTGAAAATGTACTCCATCGAGAAAATTCTGGATTGGATGTTTTATTATTCGGGTTAGATGGTGAACGAACATTTACCGCTTCTCAGTATCTTGGTTTAGGACGGAGTGCTTTTGAAATAGCATATAAATATGCTCAAAAACGAGAGCAATTCAAGAAACCAATATATAAATTTGAAGCAATTTCTTTCAAGTTAAGTGAGATGTATATGTCTCTTGAACTAAATAGAATTGCAGTTGCTGAAATTGCACGAATGCAAGATAATGGAAATAACGTTCGTGCTTCTGTTGCTGCAATCAAAGCTCGATTAGCTGATGATACCGTGAGAATTACACAAGACGCTATACAAGTTTTGGGAGGATTGGGATATTCTGAAGAATATCCTTTAGAACGTTATTATCGCGACGCCAAAATTGGTCAGATTTCAGCTGGCACTGCAGAAATAATGAGATATATAATCTCAAGAGAAATGAGTAGAATGTGGGGGAATTAATTATACATGGTGAAAAAAATGGAAAAATTTAATTTGATAATCGAAAATAAAATTGCTGTGATCAGATTTATGGATCCTGATAATTATAATCCATTAAATAAAGAATCGGCAAAAGAATTACTCGAAATATTAGAATCGCTTCGAAATAACAATAAAGTAAGATCTGTAATAATTACAGGTTCAGGAAATGCATTTTCTGCTGGAGGAGACATAAAAAAATTCAAGGAAAGCATTGAGAAAGGAACTCCCGGACAATTTATGGATGATTTAACAAAAGATCTCTATAAAATAGCTATGAGTTTAAAATTGTATCCTAAGCCCGTGATTGCAGCTGTTAATGGTTGGGCAGTAGGAGCTGGTATGAACCTTGCTTTATCATGTGATCTAATAATTGCTTCAGAAAATGCAAAATTTCGACAATCCTTTTGTAAGCTTGCCTTAATTCCCGGATTTGGGGGAACAGTTTTATTAAGTCGGCAGCTCACATGGCAACAAGCGACACAAATGGCCTTTCTTGGTGATACTTATTCTGTATCAGAAATGAAAGATCTTGGATTTGTCAATGAAATAACTTCTCCTGAGGATTTGGAGGATATAGCATTAAAGTGGGCAAAACGTTTAGCTGAGGGACCTACTTTAACTTATGCTAGGACAAAAGAATTGTTTGTAGACGCATTAAATAAACCATTTGATGAGCATTTAGAATATGAGAGAAAAATTCAAATAAAATCTGCTGAAACAAATGATTTTAAAAGCGGTGTTTATGCTATAATAGAAAAAGAAGATCCAGAATTTTCTGGAAAATAAAATATATAATATGATGATGAAAAATGAGAGAAGTTGTTATTATAGATTATTTGAGAACACCATTTTCTCGCAGTCGTCCAAATCAACCAGAAAGAGATGTGTTTCATGAAATTCCTGCAGATAATCTGTTGATGAAAATAATTAAGGAACTAATAAAAAGAAGTAGATTCAATCCTTCCGATATTGATGAAATCATAACTGGGTGTGCTAATCAAGTAAAGGAAAATTTCCTTTACGGAGGAAGGCACCCCGTATTTTTGGCAGAGCTTCCTGAAACCGTAGCTGCTATGGGGCTTGATAGGCAATGTGGTTCGAGCATGTCTAGCATACATGTAGGTTCAATGGAAATAATGACAGGTAATTCTGAAGTTGTACTGGCTTGCGGTATGGAAAATATGACAAGAATTCCAAGAGGAACCGACTTAACAATTCGGCACAAAGAATTAGGTAACGAAAAAGAATATCCAGATCATAAAAATTATGACCTTAAGACAGGTTTTTCAATGATACAAACTGCTCAGAGACTTTGGGAAGAAAATTCAGATATCACGAGGAAAGATATGGATAGATTCAGTCTTGAATCACATACTAAAGCAATAAGGGCTCGGAAAGAAGGATTTTTTGATGAGGAGAACTTGCCTATTGAAGGAAAACTTCCTGATGGAACAACAAAGCTAATTAAATATGACCAATCTATTAGAGAAGGTTCTAATATAGAAATTATGGGTAAATTACCCTTAGTTTCTAAAGGTATTAATAAAGAGCCTCAAATTACAGCAGGAAACAGTTCACCTTTAAATGCTGGAGCAAGCGCATGTGTTTTGATGTCCCAACCTTTAGCAGATGATTTAAGAATAAAACCATTAGCCAAAATTGTATCGATGGGATGGGCAGGGGTTAATCCAGGGATTATGGGTTCGGGTCCCGTTCCTGCAAGTAAGAAAGCATTATCAAATGCGGGACTTAAAGTGGAGGATATCGATTTTTGGGAAATAAATGAAGCATTTGCAATCGTTCCATTATATGCCGCAAAAATGTTAGATATAGATCCCAATATAATTAATATAAATGGTGGAGCAATTGCCATTGGGCATCCATTAGGTGCCACTGGAGCACGATTAGTTGGAACTCTTGCTCGAATTCTTCAAAAGAAGAAAGGAACTTATGGTCTTGCCACCGCTTGCGTGGGAGGAGGGCAGGGTGTTGCAACTATAATAAAAAGAATATAAATTTATTTTAATTATTTTGAGGAGTGGATTTTGTACTTAAATCTACTCCCTTATTTAAGATTACATTAAAAATTAAAACTTTTTTTCTATTTTCTTATTCAAGATATAATTCACCAATTTCATAATGATTTTTGAGTTAACCATATGTCTTTTGTCAATCCTCTTTGGTTAACTTTTTGAAATAATAATTTAATCAATCCTACAATCGTAAAACTTTAATTTTTTGAGAAATCATCAAGAAAATTTTAAAGGTTCTTTATATGCCGTTCATCCGACAATTAAACAAATTCCAGGATTTGATGATGGTACCCAATGTAAGATATTTAAATCTGTTAAAGAAATACCCCAAGAACTTGATTTTGTATTTATAGCCGTTCCTCCTTCCGAGATTATAAATGTTATAGATGATTGTGTCGAAAAAGGAGTTAAATTGGCAAGCGTTTATACAGCTGAATTTTCTGATGCTGGGACAAAAGAGGGTATCCAATTAGAACAGAAGTTATTAGAACATGCTAAAAATAAACTTCGAATTTTAGGTCCAAATGGTATGGGTTTATTTTATCCAAAATTAGGTATCGCTTGGAGGCCTCATTTTCCAAATACACCAGGGAACATTGGATTAATAGCTCAATCTGGCGGAATATGTAACATTGCAATATATTCTTCTATTCGCCTTGGAATTAATTTTTCAAAAGTAATGTCTTATGGAAATGGTTCTGATTTAGATTTTATTGATATACTTCATTTTTTATTAAATGATCCCGAAACGGATATTATTTTAGCATAAAACCTATAATTATCATTAAAGGGGGAAAATCAAAGAAAGGAGAAAAGGCAGTACATACTCATACAGCATCGATTTCTGGAAACAATAGAATATGGAAAGCATTATTTCATCAGTTTAATATAATTGAAGTCGATACATTAGAACAACTTCTCTCAGTAACTAGAATTATTGACTTTTATGATATAAATCGTTTAAAAAATTTTTCAATTCTTTCAGTTAGTGGCGGATATGGCGTTATTCTAGTAGATCAATTAGAACAATATAGCTTTAAAATTCCTCCTTTTTCAGATAATATTCAAAAAAGACTCTCTCAAAAGTTTTTCACATTAGGAACAAGTCCAAGAAATCCATTAGACGTATCAGCTCAGATATACTATAGTCAATCAATATACGAAATAATTGATCTTGCATTATCTGACAATAAGATTGACGGACTGATAATGGACTTACCAGCATGGTTTTTTAACGTAGAATACCATATAGAAAGAGATTATAATTTTGAAGATAAGATGATTGAAGCCATGACTCTTGGGCATAAATACAATAAGCCTATATTCCCAATTATTCAAACATCTAACTGTCCAATGGATAAGGAACGTTTCTTTCAAAAAATGAAAAAGAACCGAGTCCCTGTCTTTGATGACCCTTTAGAACTTATTAGAATACTCCAAAAGATATCAAACTATTATGAAAAAATCATAAAATAAATATTCAATAATTCTCATCTAAAACATTTTAGAATACCTTAATCTATCGTAAATTAAATGAAATTAATTCGAAACCTATTAAGTAAAAAACTATAATAATTAAAACAACTTTTGTGAAAGATAGAAGTAATTAATATATTTTTTAATAAAGATGTTAAATGGGATTCATTTTATTTCAATTAAAACAAATCCAACAAATTTTAGATGATGCTAAGAAAATTGAATCTATGGAATGGATTTATTTTGAAGGGGGTGAACCATTTCTTTACTATCCGATATTACTAAAAGGAATTGGATTAGCAAAGAAAAATGGATTTAAAACGGGTATTGTTACAAACTGTTATTGGGCTACCTCCATCGAAGATGCAAAAGTCTGGCTTCAACCTTTTAAAGATTTAAATATAGACGATTTTAGCATTAGTAATGACTTATTCCATTTTGAAAGTGAAGAAACAAATCTAGCTACAAACGTACAGAAAGCATCTAAAGATTTAGGAATATCAGTAAATAATATTTGTATCGATAATCCAACTCTGAAATCTTACGATAAGCAAAAAAGCGAAAAAGGAAAACCAATAATTCAAGGAGGGACTATGTTCAGAGGTCGTGCTGCTGATTTATTGACCGAAAAATTACCTAAAATTAATTGGAGGGAACTTACTCAATGTCCATACGAAGAACTAAAAAAACCAGAAAGGGTTCATATAGATCCTTTCGGGAACGTCCATATTTGTCAAGGAATCACTATTGGAAATATATTTCAAACTCCAATATATAAATTAATAAAAAATTTTGATCCATATTCCAATCCCATAATTTCTAGCCTACTAAATGGGGGACCTGCAAAATTGGTTACCGACTTTAATGTATTTTTAAGAGAAAATTATGTTGATGAATGTCATTTATGCTATAGAGCAAGGAAATACCTTTTAGAAAGATTTCCAGAAACTTTAAGACCAAAACAAGTATATGGTTTATAAAATAATTAATTCCATTGAAAATTAATATTATAAGAGGGATTTATTTTTTT
>JARRLT010000115.1:0-5619 GCA_037386725.1 Promethearchaeota archaeon | reverse complement strand
TAGCGAGTCAAGAACCCCCAGACGGAGAAGATGAAGCAAGATTAACGCAATATATTTGGAAAAATTATGTACTTGATAATATGAATTTTACTCATCTTTATAGTACCACTTCATTCAGTCCAGAAATACCACCACCTCCAAATAATCAAACATTACTTTCTCATTCTTCCTTTGTCTCTAATATAAATTTAGGATATTCAACAATTCTTTTTGCAGGGCATGGAAGTCCTGATTATTATGAAGGAAAAAAAGTAGGTACGATATATAGCAACATAGATGCTCAAGATAGCAATAATACTAATATGCCTTCTCTCTTTTATGCTGATGCATGTACTACCGCTCCTTTTGATTTAAAGAGTTATAGTGATAACATTGGTGAAACTCTAATGCGACAACAACATGCGGGAGCAATCGCTTATATAGGGGCTATGAGGGTCACATGGTATTTCACGGACGATTACAATCTTGAAAAACTCAATCGTGGTAATGCAAAGCTATTCTGGTATGAATTTTTTCATAATAAAGAATTCCAACCCGGGAAAGCGCTTTATGACTCAAAAGTTGCTTATATGAATAGTGAATATTTTAAAACCCAAACCTCAATAACTTATGAATATCAAAGAAAAAATCTCTTGACCTATAACCTTTTAGGTGATCCCGAAGTCGATATCTACACCAATACTCCAGTTCATGTAAAAAATACAATTCCAACCGAGTTCTATGAAGGTCAATTAGTCAATTTTACAGTTTTTAATACAAGAAATGAAGTTGTCCCCTATGCACGAGTTTTTATGCATACATCGGATGGAAAATCGCGAACAGTATATGCTGACATTAACGGAACGGTTACATTTCGCTTACCTCTTGGGGCAAATGAAGTTTATAATATGGAAATTACTGGTCATAACCTTATTCCAACATATTTTAACTTTACTACACTCCCAGATAAAAAATCTCCAATAATAAATTCCTTTCTTAAGCCAGGTAAATATCAATCAGTTGGAAGTAATCTCAATTATACAGTATCTGCTGTCGATAATCAATCCGGAATTGAATGTGTAATGATCTTGATGAGCCAAGATAATTTTAATCATTATACAATATATTCAAATAGTAACAATTTTGATGCAAACAATAATACATTTTATATTAAACTTAATAAATTAGATCCTGGAACCTATTCTTACTTATTAATCGTAAGAGATTATAGCAATAATACTGTCTTAATCTATAATAATAATTTTAAAGTATATATAGAAACACCGACAATTAATATATTTCTTATAATGGGAACTTTTTTCATTCTAGGAGTTACTGGAATTGCGATCTATTTTATGATCACTAAATTCAAAGAATATTCAAAACAGATGGAAAAATTAAAATAATAATTAATTTTAAACTCACCTTTCTTAATTAATAAATTTTTAATTTTGTAATTTTACACCCTCAAGATTCCTTCTATTAAAGTTTTATGGTTGATTTAAGGTAAAATTTAAGTACTAACTTTAATTATTGTTATTTACTATACCCATTAAGAAATTAATGGATTGTAGATACGAAAGTTTAAGACTTATTGGGTATTAGTATGCATAGGTCAATCGCTATATAAGTTGGGAAGATCTCCCAGCGCTGGATGTTAAACTCACACACGTTGGTAATAGTAGTGTTATTGAAATTAATGCGAAATATCAAACTTGTAGATTCGTCTACGGTCATGGTGCGTGAGGGAACCACCTGGTCCCATATCGAACCCAGAAACGCGAGACTTATATGGTTGTTTGATGTATCTTTTTAATTTCTTGATTTTTAAAAACCCGTAAATTTTGAAATATAGATCATAATTTATTAATTTTGAAAAGGATTTTAAGGAATTAAAAGAAGCAAACTAATTCTGAAAACCTTTTTAGCAATCTAAAATTACTTATTAAATAAATTTAAGGTAAAAAGAAATTAGGGATAAAATTGCCAAAAAAATATATTGTATTTCTAAAATCGGTCGGTAGAAGATGGTTTCTATTACTTATAATAATTCTAATTATAGTAGCATTATATAATATAACCTTATCTATAATTTTAACTATCGTAACATTGATTCTGTTCCTCCTTTCCTATATTCCAAGATTCTTATTGAAGCGGAAGATGCTTAAAACTATGAAGGAATATTATCGTATCGAAGAGAAAACTCTCATTAAAGAAACAGGAAAGGATCCCCAAAAAATACACAATATAATATTTAACTTCTCAAAGAATCAAGAAAAGAAAAAATGGTTGATTGTTTATCAAAATGATAATTACATCTTTTATCATAAAGATCTCATTTCAAAATTCAAAGAACTCCACGATCAAGGGTATGGGGAAAAGAAAATTTTTGAAATCTTAAAAAAGGCAGATATTCAAACAAGAGCTGAGATTAAGAAAATCCACGAAACTTTGCGGTCATTAGATCGATTAGAAAAAACAGTAGAAGAGTTAGAAATAGACGAAGAACTCAATAGAGAAAGCAATGAAAACGAAGAAAATATAAAATCTATTGAATAACTATCATAAATTATTCTATTATTTTCCTGTTCTCTTTTCAAGTCAATAAACTCAACTTTTTATTTGAAAAAGAGAAGAAAATCAAGATTTTTGACTTTAGACGATCTAATCTTAATTAAAATCATTGTTATGTTCACTTATTTCCAAAAATTCGATTAAATTAAAGGAATTAATAAGATATACGATAAAATCGAAAATTACTATTTTCAATGTTTTTGTAATTTTTCTTCTAATCTTTTCAATTTAGTAACATCATCTGCTATCAAAGCAACTAATTCCGGTTCACGAAGAGAATCATGGGCTATTGCATTAGAGATACAATGAAAATATCTATTTTTCCCTTTAGAACTAAGAAATTCAAATGTAAGATCATATTTTTTATTATCATTAAATGTTTTGATGGCTACACAATCTTTACATCGAACTTCATTATTCCTATATGCTTTATAACATTTTTTTCCAATTATATTTTCAGAAAATAGAGTCTTAGCTAAATTATTAATCCAAATTATTTCAAAATCCTTATTAATTATGATAATATAATTATTTATTGAGGCTAATACGTTTTTCAACATTTCTTGACTTCCCTTCAATGTTTCC
Source organism: Promethearchaeota archaeon (assembly GCA_037386725.1). Taxonomy (GTDB): domain Archaea; phylum Asgardarchaeota; class Lokiarchaeia; order Sigyniarchaeales; family SOKP01; genus JARRLT01. The sequence goes on along the minus strand of JARRLT010000115.1, from coordinate 2,481 downwards.
TCAGCATACTTCCTTTCTAAAACATTTCCGATAATTTCAGAAGGAATTTTGAAAATTTTAAAATCATCTCTCTCCCAGTTTCGAGTTGTTAAAACATCATCAAAACCAAGGAAACCGGATAATTCTCCTTTAATTCTAATAGGATATACTAAAATGGAGTAGATGTTTTTCTGATGAAAATATTTATCAATAACATATGTATTTGGGCTTTCTGGTTGAAGTAGGTTTTCTGAATTCAATACGCGTATATAATCATCTTCCTTAAGTTGTTTAATCCAAAAAGATAATTTTTTTAAAGGAATTTGCTGCAATTGAATTATTTGAGGTTCAATTCCAGGTGCAACCCATTCATTAGTATTACTCATAAAATCTTTATTTTGATCAAAAAGAAATAAATATGCTCTTTTAGCATTGATAAAAGTCCCCATAGCTTTAAGAGATCCATATATAGCTTCGTTAAAGTCTATTATTCCTGCAAATCTGGATGAAATTTTGGCGATAAGCTTTTCAATTTTTAATCTTCGTTTAATTTGAAGTTCTGCATTCTTTCTGGGAGAAATGTCTCGAATAATACCCAATAATCCTAATTTTCCCTCCATATTAATTAATCTTCCTTTTATACTAACATAAAGAAACCCTCCATCTTTTTTCTTCATTCTATATTCAATTTCAAGAGGTTTTCCTGTGTGCTCAGTTTCTTGTTTTCCAATGAGAAATTTATCTATATCTTCGGGATGAATTAAACTGAAAATACTTTTACCTAAAAGGTCGTCATTTTGATATCCCATAACCTTTTTTATTTGGGGGCTAATGTATTCAATAATTCCTCTATAATCAATCTGGATAACTAAATCAGATAAGTTTTCAATTATATTTTTATAATCTTCTTCTTTTTTACTCAATTGCTTCTCTATTTTTCTTAGATCATTAACATCTTGTAGAATTACTTGAAAATATTCACTTTCATGGATTTTAATTTTCGAAACTTGTGATATTACCCATATAAATTCTCCGTTTTTTCTTTTAAGTTGGATTTCAATTGTATTTAAAAGGTTTTTGGACTTCAATTCCTTCTGACGTTTTTGAATTAAAGATAATACTTCTGGAGGATAAAGATCTATTTCTGTAAAATGTTTTCCTACAACTTCATTTTTTCTATAACCAATCAATTTTTCTATAGCAGGATTTATGTCTTCTAAATATCCCTCTATGCTAAAGATCGCTATACATATAGGAGATTGTTTAAAAAGAGCTTCGAATTTTTGATTTGACTCTAACAATTTGATTTCGGTTTTTATTCGCTGGCTAATATCTTGATGATAAGCTAAAACGATATCTGGGGATACAAAAATATATTTCACAAATAAAAATATGCTTTCCCTTGTTGTTTTAAAAGTATATTCAATTTCTTTAGTTAATGAAATTTTGGATTTAAAACATTTATTTAAATCTTTAATAATATGAGGATTATCTTTAAAAAGTTCTGAAGCTTTAATACCAATACAGTCTCTTAACTTTTCTTGAGCTAGCTCGTTCGCTGCGGTATTATAATCAAGTAATACAAAATTATCTGAAATCCTTTGCCATATATGGATAGGAGTAGGAATATTTTTATAAATGTCTCGAAAGGCGTATTTCTTTAACAAATCATTTCTACTTTCAAGTTTCTCCTCATGTTTTATTATGTTTAAATTAAGGTTTGGGTTATTCATTGGAATATTATTACAGAAATGTAAAATTATTCAATTAATTGGGTTCCTTATAAATATAAGTTAATTACTCATTTAAAACTTCTTTTCATTTTAAACATTTTTATTACTTTTGTGGACTTATTTGTCATTTTTATAAAAAAGTTTTACTTTGTGAGGGATTTATATAACAAAAAATAGGTTTTTGCATTTTTAATAAAACAAAAGCAAAAGTATTCAATATTTTTAGTGAGGAATTTTCAGATATTAAATAAAATAAGAGAAAATTGAAATTAAGTTATTTTAAATATCCAAATCGCCGAAATTATAATATTTTCTTCTCTTATTTTTCACATTCCATTCACATTTCAATCCACGTGGAAATTGCACAAGATCTCCTTTTTCAAATTCCACCTTTTCTCCATCTTCAGTAGTTACTTCAGCTTTACCCTCCAATATATAACACGTCTCAGTAGCATCGTCATAATCCCAAGGAAATTTACTCTCTTCCTTACTCCAAGTACCCCAGCTTTTAACTCCTAATTTTTCTAATTCTTCTTCAGTTGGTTTTTTCTTTTTTATGGCCATATTTATCTTCTCCTCAATTATATTGTATTACTTTTTATATATAAAATAATTTAAATTTTGATTTATAGTTTAGGTGTATAGTTTATTAAGTAATGTTTGTGCATTTTTAAAAACATGTTATCGAGATCCAAAAAGTAATAAGAAAGAATTTATATGATAAATTAAAATTATAAATTCAAATTTATATTACTTTATCAGTATATTT
>JARRLT010000114.1:0-24858 GCA_037386725.1 Promethearchaeota archaeon | reverse complement strand
TTTTTTTAATCACTACTAGTTTCTATAATATAGGTCAAAAATATGTCGAGAATTTCTTTCTTCAAAATTTAACATTTTCTAACTTTTAGTAATTTTATAAACTTTAGGGATAAATAGGATGCAATCCTATTGTCAATCTTTTACTACAATTTTTTTAAAAGATATCATTCATTTTTTTAATTACCCCTTTTAACTTCAAAGTAATGGGCAAAAGTTTCATTTTCTTTTCCGTATTTCTTCATAATTATCCTTTTAAATGTACCATAATCTAATCTTTCTTTCATGTTATCAGCTCATCAATCTGCATGTGCGATTAAGATTATGTTACTATTGGGATATAAATTAAACTCGATTTTTTCCCTTAAAGGTATGAATTCTTTGTTTGGACCATATGCATCGACACCACAATCTTCATAAATTTTATTTTCCTCCGCATCCCATATTAATTGAAGAAAACTTTGAATTAATCCCTTATACAATGGAAAAATCGATTTTTTAGGATAAATTATCATCTGCTTATCAATATTACTTATTGCATCAATAATGGTGCCGTTGTCTTGGATATTTACAGTATAATTTAAACCCTTAGAAAGAACATTTTCAGGATCAGATGCAAAAATCGTTAAGTTTATCTTCTTAATCTAAAATCACCAATTTTTCTTTATTTTCAAAATAATGTGTAAATAACTTGTTATTTTTCCCATATTTTTTCTAATTATGTAATATAACTACAAAATAAATATTTAAATTTAAATTATTCCTCAATTTCTCATCACTTGAAAAAACTTGAGAATTTGAACATGATTAGAGGTATAAAAAAGGGTTATTTTACTCATTATGAGTTAATTGATGAAGAAATTGAAAAATTGGTAAAACTATTTAAAGAGGAATATCCTTTCCTCAAATAGTTAGAAAAAATTGCTAATCTTGAAAAATTACATTAAATGTTTCAATTTAAGATATTTATTTTTAATGAATAATGCATTCTTCCCTTGCTTTTAATAATATTTAAACCAAATTACCTGAAAGGTAAATTTAGCGTTCATTTCAATGGAATTCCCCAATCGGACAATCAATAACAAATAATTCTTTTAAAATCTGTTATTGGAACTAATCTCCAAAAGACAATATCATCGTTTTCTTGTGCATTTATAGATTTGATACTGACCCATAGCTCAGAATCCTTTATAGGATAGTTTGTTGATTGGATGAGTTGAATACTTCATATTGCTCTTAATTAATTATCAGGAGTAAAATTTTGGTCTAATACAACATTATCAAAAATTAATTTAAGTTGCTCTATTTCTTTTGTTATAAAATTTTCCATATAATTCTGATTTAACTGCTTTAATTGAATATAATGAAAAACGTTTGGAAGAGATGTCATACGCTCAAGAACTAAATTTTGATCATATTTATCACAATATGAACATTTAATAAGAATTGGTACTGATAATCAACAAATTGCCGAGATATTGAAATTTAATGAGAATAAAGTAGAAAAAATGATTTTTAAAACTTTTAATCACTCAAAAAAGGAATTAGAAAAATTTTTCAAAAAATTTTATTTAGATTTTCATGCATATGATTATAAAGATAATTTATAGGGAGATAAAATATGAATGTAAAGAATCAATTTAAGCAAAAATTTAATGAGTTATTTGATTGGTTAACATTTTCCATTGATGAAGATAAGCTTAATTCACACTTCAGTGATATAATTTTTGAAAAGATAAAAAAAGTTCTAAAGCATTTTATGATCTCATAGATGGTGAATATTCCTATGAAGTGTGGATAGAAATATTAAAGTGGTTTTTCGCACTTGAACTTAAATCTTCTAAAATTTGAAAATAAACAAGATAATTTTATCTCTGGTCATGTAATATCTAAAAATAATAAGAACAATAAGTATTTTAAGTTTTTAAATTAACCAAAATATTTCAAGCTAAGATCTTTCAAATTTGATTATTAAAATTAGATTTATAGACATATAATTAAAGCATTTTAATATTCAAAATTAGTTTAAATATTTTTTAGTTGGGTGATTATAACTTTAATAAAGCCCTTTGGTCGAATCTTATGATAGTTTGAAATCTCACACTTTATTTGGTTAATTAAATCAATAGAATCAATTTTGTAATATAATAATTAAGTTTTAAATTCCCAATAATATCATCTAGTTAGAAATTATAAATTTAAAATAAAATCAAATATATTCTTAATCATTAAGATTATTTTAAAANNAAAGACGTGATAATTGTAAATGTCAAAAAAAGGCGCAAAACTTAAAATAGATTCCTATAAAGGCCCAATGGGTCAAATAAAAGGTTTCGAATTTACTACAGGAAAAGTTTCTTGGGGCGATGAAACTGAATGGGAACCTATGGGTCCCACACCAAAACCTCATATTCCTACTCTGCGCAATTGGTTCTTTAGATTAATGGACAGATATAAACCCTTCTACATGCCTATATGTGATACGAATAAGCAATCTCGCTTATTCGCATAAAATGTGTTGTTTGTGCACTTTTGGTAAGTGCAACTTGTCGAAGGGTCGAACTGGTGCCTGCGGTATAAATATGGAAACACAACAAGCAAGGATAGTGGAGATAGCTTGTTGCATAGGTGCATCTTGTCATAGTGCTCATGGTGATCATCTTTTACACTGGCTCAAAGAAAAGTATGGAAATGTCCCTATTAACTTTGGAAACAACATAGCAGTCGAAATGCCAATGACACGTTTAATTGTTGGAGAAAAACCCGAGACGCTAGAAGATTTAGAGTCCGCAATGCAATGGGTACAATTTAATATTACACATTTATTAGCTGCAGGACATACTGGACAAGAAGCTTCGTATATAGACTATGAAGCAAAAAGTTTCTTAGCTGGTTTATGTGATTCTGTAGGGATGGAAATAGCCGATGCCGTACAAATTGCAGCTTATGGATTTCCAGTAGGAGAACCAGATGTACCTGTTGTTGATTTAGGGATGGGAACTATGGATGTAGAAAATAAAGCATCAATTCTTATGATTGGACATAATGTTGCTCCCGGAGTTGAATTAGTGGATTATATGCGGGAAAAAGATCTAGCTGAAAAAGTAGATGTTGGAGCAATTTGTTGTACTTCTCATGATTTAACTCGCTATTATGATGGAGCTAAAATTGTAGGTTCCCTTTCACGACAAATGTCATTCATCCGATCTGGATTAGCTGATGTCGTTATGGTCGATGAACAATGTGTAAATCTAAGATCATTTGAACAAGCACAATTAGTTGATGCACCATTTATTGCAACCAATGACAAAAATATGAATGGATTACCGGACAGAACTAATGATCCAGCGGAAGAAATTATTGATGATTTAGTAAGTGGGAAAGTTGCTGGGGTCTTAATTTTGGATCCCGTAAAAGCAGGAGAAGTTGCCGTCGAGACTGCGATAAAAGTAAGACCTATTCGAAAAGCTAAAAGTGCTGTTCCTGATAAAGAAGGAGCAATTCAAATGGCTTTAAAATGCAATGGTTGTGGAAATTGTCAAAGAAATTGTCCTAATGATCTTCCATTGGTTGAAGGTGTAGGATTAGCGAAAGAAGGGGATTTTTCATTATTAGCGGATGTTTATGATGAATGCTTAGATTGTGGTCGATGTGAAGCAGATTGTATGAAAAATGTAAGTCCACTTTCCCTTATAATGCATGCTGCAAGAGATAAGATAAGGAATGAGAAGTTTAATGTTCGCGTAGGCCGTGGACCTATCCAAGATACAGAAATCAGAAATGTAGGAGCTCCAATAGTCTTAGGAGAGATCCCTGGAATTGTAGCTATTATTGGATGTGCTAATTATGGTCACGAAATTCAAGAATTATACAAAATGGCGGAAGAATTTTGTATAAGAAATTATATCGTTGTTGTTTCTGGTTGTGCGGCAATGGATATTGGTTTGGTTAAAAACGAGGATGGTCAAACTCTTTATGATCGATTCCCAGGAGATTTTGATAGGGGTGGACTAGTTAATGTTGGTTCTTGTGTTTCTAATCCGCATATTACTGGAGCTGCCTGTAAAGTAGCGAATATTTTTGCCCGAAGACCATTAAGAGGGAATTTTGAAGAAATTGCTGATTATATCTTGAATCGTGTTGGAGCAGTTGGTGTTGCTTGGGGAGCAATGAGTCAGAAAGCAGCTAGTATTGCTAGTAGTGCTAATAGTTTAGGAGTTCCTGCGGTGATCGGACCTCATGGTGCAGAATATCGTAGAATGTATCTGGGAAGAGCTGATAGTGAAGAAGATTGGAAAGTTTGGAATGCTCGTGATGGTTCACCCGATCATCTAGTTGGACCAGCTCCAGAACACTTACTTACAACTGCTGAATCTATTGAAGAGGCTATATGTTTAGTTGCTAAGCTTGCTATGAGACCAGCAGACAACTCTAAAGGACGTATGATAAAGCTTTCTCATTGGCTTGATTTAGAACGTAAATATAAAGGTGTAGATTTTCCTGAAGATTTAGAAAAATTTGTTCGGGTCGATGCGGACATCCCAATCAATATGAAAGACGAAATCAGAAGTTATCTTGAGGAAAAAGGCTGGGAACCTAAAGAAATTGTAGATCCAACCTTATTGGAGCGTTTATGTCATACCTAAAATTTTCATTTTCTTTAATTTTTTCTTATTTATTTAAATAATATTTTAAACGCAGTAATCTTATCTTTGATCTATTTGTGAAGTTTATCCTTAGTTTTGTTAATAGAATGAAATGCGAATAGTAATATGTAATTTTTAATATTTTAACTTAATATACCGTAGGTGACTATTTATGGCTAAAAAAATTGAAAAACTTAAAAAGTATTTAGAGCATTGGGCTGATCATAATGAATCTCATAAGAAATCTTTCATTGAATGGCGAGATATCGCCAAAGAAGAAGGTTTGGAGGCTGTGAGTGAAAATTTAAATAAAGCAATCGAAATGATGGATGAAAGTACAAAATATCTTCGAAAAGCTAGAAGTAGTATTGAATAAAACGTTCAAGTATTAAAAGCTATAAATTCAAATCTTTTTACTTCTAACTTCAAGATCATCTAAAAAAAGTATGAAAAAAATTTTATAAAAATAGATTTATCAAAGGTAATAATTGTTTTTTAAAGTAATCAATCTTTTCTTTGATTTGTCCTGGGTTCTTTGTAAGAACCCATAAATACACCGGGATTTGAAGATCAGAATATTCAAAGAGCTTTTCCCCACGTATAGTAAAACCATTTAAAGGAAAATCTAAGGTAATTACTCTTTCTCTTATTAATCCAATAGAATCATGAAAGTTGGATAACGTTTGAAGGAGTAATGCTGTATTATTAACAAGCATTTCATCATTATTCGTCTTAAAGTAGCTTCCAAAGATTAATCCATCTTGAGAAATTAAACTACTTGCCTTTGACTCACTTTTTAAAGTAAATTCCTCAAGAATATTTTCTATAATTGCTGAGGTATCCGACACTTTCTTTAAAGCGATTGAAAACATTTGCATGATAGTTTCCTTCTGGAAAATTGTTGTATCAAAATATTCGATATTATCTTTATCAAATGTCGTTAAAACTGGATCAAATTCACTTTTAATTGCTGAGACATTTTTCTGCCATTCTAGAGTCTTCCGAATATCTTGATCGCTTTTATGTAAAATTATAAGAATAGGAGGATTTTCACCTAATTCCTCAAGAGCGTGTAGCACTTGTTCGAAATATTGTGAAGATTCTTCAAATCTATCGGGATCTTGAGCATCAACAACATATAAGATAATATCAACTTCTGTAAAAAATAATTCCGGTTTATTAAAGTAATACTTTTCTCTATACTGAATTTGTCCGCCCAAATCCCATGAAATTATTGGAAATCCAAAAAAATCTAATCTTTCTCGCTTGACACCTTTTGTAGGAAGTAGAGACTTAATTATTGAAAATTTATCTTGAAGAATAGATAGAATACTCGTTTTACCACCATTATCCAAACCAATCATAAGAAGTTTTTTATGAGCTTTTAATTCCTCGCTTACAGCCTTTTCTAAAACTTTAGCTATTTTAATCCATTTAGTAACTAATGGAGGCATCAAATCTTTGATTTCTGGAGGGTTATTTTCAGACTGATTAGCTAGGTCTTGGATTGTGTCAATTCCATCCTCTGATAGTTTTTCTGCAGAAATTTGGTCAATTCCTATTAATGTTTCTGGTTTAAAACGCATAACTTCTTCTAATTCGGTAATAATGACATTTGATTTGAAAAACTCTGAAATTATTTTTAAATTCTCCTCATTTAAAGACATAATCATCAGATTCGTTTTTTTATATGGTTATTATAATACTTTTGTTAAAAAAGGTTTTATTTATTAATTTATATTTGTTGTTAAAAACTTAATATCTATTTTTTCAAAATAGATAATTTATTATAAGAATTTTTAAGTTAATTAATTATAAGGTTTTTAGCTTCACCTTGAGGTTAATACAAAGTGTCTGAAAGAATCCCTGAAAACATTGTTATATGTCTAGATACATCCCGTGTTATGTATCGAGATGATTATAAACCCAATAGACTTGAAAGTTGTAAAAAAGCAATTAAGATTTTAGTAGAAGAAAGGATTAACTCAGATCCATCAACTAATTTTTGTTTATTAACTTTTTCTGACTCCGTTGAAAAATTAGTAGATTTTACTAGCCTCCCAAGTCAATTACTTGAATCCTTAGATCAAATACAAGTAAAAGGTGGTTCTGTACTAGGTGAAGCATTAGCAATATCAATTAAATTGTTAATTGAAGAACTCAGAAAAATCGCAGCAAAAGTACCCCGAATTTTAATTATATCTGATGGGAATTATTCAAATACAGCTGTAGACCCCATTAAAATGGCAAGATTGTGTCACGGGTTAAAAATTAAAATTGATTGTTTTAAAATCGGGGATCTAAATCATCTAAATATACTAAAGAGAATTACTGATCTTTCAAAAGGAAAATATATTTATAATAATGATTCAGCAACTTTACATGAAACAGCTAAAAATTATGCTAATTCTAATCTAAAGGCCCCATCTTTAAAATCAGAGTCAATTGTAGAAAATCCCGCATTTCTTAGACAGATTGCAGCCAATTTATTTAGGGTACAAGATTTAACAAAGGATCAAGAACAAAAGGTAAAGCAACTCAGAGGAGTGGTTGATTATAAAAAATGTTCCATATGTTTTTCAGATAAAGATCCAATAACTAATGCCTCCTTTTTTATTTCAGGAAGATATTGCCCTAATTGTCAGACTCCATTCCATATTAATTGCTTAGCAGAATGGGCAACCTCTCAAGAAGATGCAAATTTACGCAGCTCAGGGACAGTAAGATGCCCCCATTGTTTTTATCTCTTAAGGATACCATCAGAAGTAACGCAAGTTAAAAGGTTAAAAATACTTTCAAAAAAAGAACTACATAAACAAGTTGGTGCTGAACCTTCAGAGGTATTTAAAGTTATCAGGAATAAGGCAGCTACATTTGGAGAAGAAGCTCTTTATAATTCTTGTCCTGTATGTAATATGATTTTTGAAGAGCATCAAGATGTTGTAAAATGTGGAAATCCTGATTGTGGTACATTATATCATATAGATTGTTTTAAAAAATTAAATGGTCAATGCAAGAGTTGTGGAGCAAGACTTGAATTATAATATAATACTTTATAACTTTTAAAATGAGGATTATTAAACTATCTAAAATTATCTTCAATAAGATTTAGCCGATTTATGAGGATATTATGAAGGAAATCAAAAACCAATTTTATGAATATAATGGCATAAAAGTTGGTTGTGGTCAAACAATTTGAGCTTTCTGAGAAATATAAACTTCCATCCTTAATTGAAATTTCAGGAAGTACCACTGAAGCGATCCCTTATTATTTGGAATTTTATCTTGACCATTATAAACCTCCATTTATTCTTGGTGGAACCTTCGATGCAAAAATTAAAGCGATTGAATATTTAAATGAAATTGGAATTAGTTCCGATCACTATATTTATAATTCAATATCTAATTTAAAAAATAAAAAAGAACTTGATTTAATCGAGAATAATAATATTAATTCTGTTGTAATCCTTACTGTTGGTTCAGAAAATATGACCTCTACTCAAAGATACAATTATTTAGTGAAAAAAAGATCATTATACAATAAAAATATCATAGATAGCTTAAAGCAAATTGGAGTAAAAGAATTTTGGATCGATGGTGGTGTTATTACTCTAGAAAGTTTGGCTCATATTCTTGAAACCCAAAAAATAGTAAGTAGTACTATGGATTTACCTGTAGGGACAGCTCCAAGTTTATTTTTATTCAAATATTCCTCTCCTCGATTAAATAAAAAATTCCATACAAAATATCGAAGATCAAGTATTATGTCGGTGGCAACGTGGTTTTCTAATTTTATATTTTATGGTGCAATCGAAGATTCCACAGAATGTTTTGCCGGAGTGTATCAAACTTGGGAATTTAAGAAAATCTTAAAAGAAAAAAATATTAAATTAATTGATTAGATTAATTATGAATTTAAATTCTTAGATATGAGTGAATTTTTAAACTTCAATGACAAGATTTTAATATCTAAATTGAGATTTTTAAGATGAATAAAAACAAAATATCTATTATAAGAATGAATTAGAATGATAAATAATCACGATAAAGAAGAAATTGAAATCGAAGCCATCCAACTTATCGATCAAGCTGAAAATTTAGCTCAAGAAGGTAAAGGAAAAGAAGCTATTAATATCTATGAAAAAGCAGCACAAAAATATCTAGATCTTGGAAGCTATATGAAATTAGATGAATTATATATCAAAATAGCATCTATAATTTCACAATTTAAAAATAACATACAAGCAGTATATCGATTAAAATCAATCATTAGAAAGACGGAAGAATTAAAATTGCATGAAATCTCTGCTCGATTATTAATTCAGTTAGGTAAAGTCGCTTATGATATGAAAGATTTCGAAACAGCTGCAGAATCGTGGAAAAAGGCTTCTGATTTATTTTATGAATTAGACCCTGAAGAGTTTTATAATCTATCTTCAGAATTACTTGTCAAAGCTGGACAAGTATTCGAAAAAACCAATTATGGTAAAGATAAGGGAGAAAGATTGATTCTAAAGGCAGTTATGACAATTAACAAATTTGATGAAATCTACAAAACAGAAGAACAAAGAGCATTGAAATTATTGAATATGGATAAATATAACGCATCAGCAAATAAGTATGTGGAAATTTCAGATTATTTTAAAAAAGCGGCAGTAAACGTTGATAACCTTATTATGGAATCAAAAGAAGAAGAAAATGTTTTTAAGAATGCAAAAGCACGGTTAAAGCATTTAGAAGCAGAATATAAAGCATTGGCTGCCTTATGTCTAAGAGCTTCCGAAAATAGAGAATATAATGAGAAAATCAAACAATATGGAAATGAAGTGATTCTGACATTGAAAGAATCTATTGATCTTTTAAAGGAAGTTATAATGTCAAATAAAACAGATAACGATAAAGAAGACTTATTAAGGCTCACATTTGATGTTCTACTAACTTCAATTATGCAAGGTATGCTAGGAAAGTCAGAAATCGATCCAGTAGATTATTTATTGAAAGATATTAAGGATAAAAAGCTACTCAAACGAATAAAAGAATCACCCTACTTTAATTTGTCTAAAAGAATTGAAAAAGTAGGTCTTAAAGATTCTTTAGATAAACTTAATGACGCTCATCTTGGACATCTTGATAGAGTTAAAGAAATTCTGATTCCATATCTAATTAAATAAATTCCTATTTCCCTTTTTACTTCAAAATATTTATTCTAAATCTTTTAAAATTTGTTTGACAAAGATATTATCTAAATTCTTGAAAGTTTTCAGATCCGTACAATCTTTACCTAACGAATGTATTATACTGATCTTTCTCCTTAGTCTTTCTCTTTCTTTTTAATCTGAAAGTATCTAGGTGTTAAGCAACAATAATTTAAATATAAATCTCCAAATTTAATTTCAAGTAATTCTTCTTCACTAAGAATATTGTAATGATTTACAGAAATCCAAAATAGTGCTAAAAATAAAGTGAAATAAGATCGACCCATTATTCCTAATCCAATTAAACCAATGGCTCTAGCTAATGATTGTGGATTTCTACTTTTACTAAATATCCCATCAGTTATTAAGTCCTCTGAATCGCGCCCAATGGCCTTTGGAACTGACTTAATGCATGCTAAATATATGATATACAAACTAATTCCTATTAGTACTAGAATTGAGCCTAAAATATAAAGCGATATATGAAAAAATAAATTATTATCAATAATAATTGGCCATGTACTATACCAAGCGCTAAAAACGGCTAACCCAACATAGGAATCGTGATGTAATAGACTTAATGTTGAAGTAGATAAAAGCCTTTTCTGGTATTTCCTGTATTCAATTTTAATTTTTAATGATAAATAAATACTCAATATAAGAAAAATTGGAGTAATTGTGTAAATTAACATCAAGCTTATAGAATAGCCCATGATTCGAAGGATTTCAATATATTTATCTCTATCTTTTTTATGTTTTGATTATTTTTATATCTATTCTATCAACTGTTATATCTTATTTTAAATTTAAGCATGTTGGAATATTTATTTTTTTGTGTGAATTAAATTTTTTTCATTTTTACTTACTTGAAAACAGATTTATGCCAGGAAATCTGAAAATATTTTCACTTTTTCTTTTAAACATTTTACAGGCGAGAGCCTTTATTCATTATAAGTAAATTTATAAAACCTCACTATAATAAGCGTACTAAATTTATTTTAGATTCTCTTTCTCAAATCTTATTCAAAATGCAATTTATAATTTTAAAAAAATTTTAAAATTCTATTGACTCTATTTCAATTTATGAATTAATGTCTTATCATTCCAATAAATATTATATAAATAGAATAATCTCATACCTTTCAGAAAGATTAGTCACAAATAATTTGAACACCTTTTTAACTCAAAAAAGAAACTAAAACCTATTCAATTAAATCAAGTTTGCCTAATATGATTCAAACATTCCTTTGTTCGTTATATTTATATGTCAGTCATTCGTTATGTATATTTAAACCTAAAGGTTAAAAAGAAGTAAAGTTATGATCCTTGCCAGGCACCTGGATTTTTGTCTTTTAGTTAGTGTAATTATTACACTTTTGATTTACTCTACTCATCCTATATAATTTAACGGTCTTTTTGAACAAGTTTTTGACCCGCTTGGCGAGGATCTCCTTTAAATTTATGTAATATTTATATAACTAAAATTGAGTTGAACAAAATTTGAATTTTTATTGAATTTCACTTCTTCTCCAATCAATAAGTCATAACAAGAAATTAATTAAAATAAAGATATATCTAAAAGGATGATATACTTAAATCTTAGGTTGGAAATTTTTACAATTATGTTTTCAAAATAATTTTATTAATCTAAATGTGAAAGGAATTAAAAATAGATTCTCAATTAGATGATTTGATGAACTTAGAATAAATAATTGGGTAAAAATTATAAAATATGGAGATTTTCTAAAAAGACATATGTATTATTTTATATTTTACTTGGCTAACCTTACGAACTCCATGTAAACCTGAACTATACTCACAGGTTATCAAATTAGCCTCTTCAAGTTTTTTTATTTGGGCAGATATATTTGCCTCAGTCATATCCAATATTCCTGCTATATCAGATACATCCTTAGGTCCGCTTTGGATCTCTCTAAGGATATCTCGTCTTGTTTTTGAAGAAAGGGCCTTGAATATAAGTTCTAGCTGATCATCTTCACATATCTGGTTCAAAGATGATTTTACAGCATCATTTTCAAAACCTATCTTTAAAACATCGGATTCACTTACATCTGTAATTTCCAAGCTTTTAATCAACCCTAAGTTATTTTTTTCAATTTCTTCAACAAAATAATTAAGTATTTTTATACTTTTATATCTTAACTTAATTTTGTTTTGTATTCATCCGCATTCATTGTATACAAATCTTTCTCTTGTAATCGCTTCACTACTAAAGATTACGATTTACTTTAATATTTATAGGTTTTAATAAATAATTGTTTAAGTAAAAAACTCTTTATTTGAGTAAATAATTTCTGTGTAAATCAACTCAAAATTTTGTTAATTACTTAAATTTATAAAATAAATATTAGAAAAGGTTGTAAATGTAATCTTTATCAAAGTATTTGTTGGACTCCACATTTTGATTTTGAATTTATGGGAAAATTCAAATTATTTGTTTCAATCGCAATACGGATTATTTTTCTAAATTATTTTACCTAATATTCGAAGTGACTATTTCATAAACTTTAAAATTCAATTAGATTTCAACATGTTTTTATAAAATTTCTTAATTCTCCACGTTTTTTATATCTACTCTTTCACTTGCTTACTTTTAACTAAATTTTTCTATAATCCTATACATGAAAGGTAAAATTAGTATTTTTTCAAAATTGTAATTTTAATAATTTTTTGACTACATTTCCTTCACTTGCATACAAAGAAATACAATAATCTTATTTTCCCTTAAAATTAAATTTAGTTAAATTATTAGGAGAAAATATTAAATATTTAAGTCTTTATGACATATTTGTTTAGGTAGTTCCATAATTAAATAGAAAATAAAATTACAAAATTGTAAAAATGAACTGATTCTTGAAATTATGAGATAAATAATTATTTAATAAGCAATTTTCAAAATTTTTGATTTTCTAATATTTAGCAAATTTGTATTTTTCTTACATAAATATGTGAAATATTTCTATTCCTATTGGTTATAACCCTATACTTGGTTAAAATCTTAAATGCTAATTATTTTCAAAATTGCTTTATTAAATTTTATGAAAGTTTGTTTTTAAAGGTATTAAATTAGAATTTCCATTAAAACACCTATTTTTTTCTCATTTTCTTTAATCAAATCATCAAATTTATTAGATTCTTTAAATATTTTAATATCATAATACTACAAAAATTACAAAAATTACAAATTTTAGTTATTAACTGAAAAATAAAATGTCAAATCCTACAAACAACAAGAATGAAACAAAAGTATTAACCGTCCGGATAGACCAAGAACTTGATCATATATTGAATTCAATGAGTACTAATACAAGTTTTACAAAAGCGGCTATAATCCGAAATTATCTCAATTTAGCGAGATACATAAGGATTCAAGATACCCTAATGATATAGCAAGAATAGAAGGAAAATTGGATGATCTAGATTTTAAATTAGATCTTTGTGAAAAATTTGGATTATTTCCAAAATTTATTGACAAAGATAATTTCATATTATTTTCTAAAAAATTTGCTCCTAAAAAATTCTTAGAAGCATTTGTATGGCAATTAGTAACGTTGGGAGAAAAAGGAGAATTTAATAAAGAATTCATTGATACTGAAATTGAAAGTAGTAAACGTACTAGAAGCGATTATGAAGAAACAATTAAGCCTGTTAATCGAGATGCTTCCCATTATGCTTTTGGATTTGCTAAATTTGAACGAGATAAATGAAAACAACTTATTTAATTTTTGTCTATTAGTTCTTTTAATCCTAATAATGGAATTATAAATTTATTTGGTCTAAAAAGTATCTCATAATTAATCTCATGAATGATACGCTCGATTGTGAAAAAATTAACGAGCGTATAATTATAATCTATAGATTTTAAAAATTTACTCATAAGTTTTTCCTCCCAGATGTTAATTATTTCTAAAATTTTCTGAAGTTTATCATTCGGTCTTCTAATTCCTTTTCTAAAAAATAAATTATAAAGGATTTCCTCAGGTACTCGATGTTCAGAATGGTTAAGAAAGTAATCTTCAATTATTTTTAGAAGAATATTAAATTTAATATAGCTGAGAGATCGCAAAAAAGCAGCAAGATCTTTTTCAATAGGAAACTTTTCTTTATTTTCTTCAATTGATAACTTTGGATCTCCCTCAAAATCAATAAAATAATATTTATATTCTTTTTGATATTGTTTAAATAATATTTGTTCCATATGAAGATCTTGATGAACGGGCTGAGAATTAATCTCTTTTTCTGAAAAATCATTCCTAAATTTTTCTAAAATGTCTTTTGTATCAATTAAAACTGAGGATATTTTTGGTAAACTATAAAATGCATTATGAGACTCTTGTTTTATTAAATGTTGTAAATCTTCAATCATCAAATTTAATTTATGAGTATAATTGTTGAGATAAAAATCACTTTCAATAATACTCGTAGAGTAATCTTTATCTCCCTCCAAAATAATGGATTTATGCAAGTTATTTATTGCTTTTCCTATTGATTCAGAGACTTTTAAAGTTTCTGAACATCCATTTTTTATGTACTGATACATCTCTTCTTTACTTGAGAGAATAATTTCATCTTTCACTATCTTTTCAGCAAAAGATTTTATCAATTTATTCAATTCTCCCCAATAAATATCTCCAACATTTCCATCACTAGAAATGTATTCGAGGATACCTATGGAATCCATATCTTTAATTTTTATATTTCCATATATTTTCGGAGCATTTTCAAAATTATTTTGTACAAAAATATATAATGTTGAGGGCTCTAAGCTCTCATGATATTCCTTATATGATTTCAAAACATAAGAATAAAGAGATTCAGAAGTATGGTTCTTTTTTATTAAATCTAATTTAAAAAGTAGGTTAGTTGTATTTCCCATACCAAGTTGTTCAAGTTGAATTTCGTAATTTTCTGGATAAAGACTCGCTTCAATGAGGTTTTGTACTTTATTCATGTTTGTTTTATCCTGAAATTGTTCAGAATATAAAATTAAATCAAGTGATAATTTTGGATATTTTTCAGATATTGTTTTGTCAAATAATAGATTTTTCCAGAAATAAAGGCAATATTCCGCTTCTATAAAGTTTAAGGTAAAAATCTCTTCTTGAATTTTAATTCTTAGAGCAATTTTTTTACTGAATGTATTTTCTGTAAGTTTAATAATTTTATTAGTTATTTTCTCACTTTCTAGCAAAACATCTTGGATTTTCTTATAATAGATCAAGGGTAAAAAATAACATTTTTCATAATGTTCTTTAATAACTTTTATAAGTATGATAAAAATTCTTCCAGCTATTCTTTCAAAATAGGGGATTTCTATTTTAAAGTCTAAATTTGATAAAATGAATTTATCAGAAAACCACCGTTTAGAAAGCAGCCACCCTTTAAACTCATTAGAATTAAATACATTTTGAATAATATTCTTATCTATATACTCTAAAAACGACATATCTTAAGCTCTCTCAAATTGGTGATTATAGATTGAATAATGCTCGTTTTCTATTAAAATATTTATATGATATCTTAATTTTTACTTTAAATTAAATTATATAGTTTAGTTAATTTTTCAATTTTTTGCTTAACATTTGTGTTTATATTTTGAAAATCAATCAATGGTTTATTCAACTTTTTAGAATTCGCTAATATTTCGCCTAATATCTCTAATGTCTCTTGTATATTAAGATTATTATTTATTGATGTTTCTATGTATATTTGGATGTTAATTGTATTCAATAAAGTTCTTATTTCATTTCGTTCTATTTCTTTTCTTAGTGTAAAATCTTCTATATTTCCTAATAAAATAATAGGAAGATCATCCAACTCCTTTCTAACTAATTTAACCCAGAATTTTGCCTCATCAAAACTTTTTTTCTTCATAACATTAAACCATATCATCGCAAATTCAGCCCCTTTGATAAAATTAGGGAGGAGAAATTTTAAATATTGATTCCTTGTCAAGTTCCAAAATGAGAGAGAGATTGTTTCATTTTCATTAATAACTAAATTTTTAACGAAAATATCAACACCCATATATTCTTTGAACTGATGAGAAAATCCCAAAGTAAATTTAGAGCAAAAATCTTCTTTTCCTGATAATTTGTCACCCAATAGAAGGATTTTTACTTTCCATTCATACATTAAATTTCATCTGAAAAGAAAATTCTTTTTATTAAAATCAGATCTATAATATAAAGTTGATAAGCGAATTTATTTAAACATTACTGAATATGATAAAAATTTTATCAAATCCAGACCTTATCAATAAAAATTAATAATGATTACTTAAAAGAAATAACTCTAATTGTGATTTTGTGATATGGTAAAAGAAACGATATTTCTCCCAATTGTATTTCATTTCCATCAACCTGTAGGTAATTTTGAATATGTACTTGAGGATTGTTTTAAAAAATCCTATTCTCCTTTAATCCAAAATTTATTCGAATTCCCTAAGGTAAAAGCTACTTTACATTTTTCTGGAAATCTTTTAGATTGGTTAATAAATAAGAAACCCAATTTTATTAATAAAATAAAAAATATGGTTAAAAGAGGTCAAGTGGAGATTATGGGGGGAGGATATTATGAACCTATTTATGCTATAATCCCTGATCGAGATAAAGTAAACCAAATAGAAAAGCTTAGTATTTTGATAAAAAATCATTTTGATCTTGTTGTAAAAGGTGCTTGGTTATCAGAAAGGGTTTGGGAACCTCATTATCCAACATTTTTAAATGAAGCTGGATTGAGATATATAATTCTTGATGATAATCATTTTAGATCTACAGGAATTTCAGAAGAAGAAACTTTTTATTCCTATATAACAGAGGATAACGGCAAGGCTATACGGATATTTCCTATCAATGAAAAGCTCCGATACTTAATTCCTTGGAAACCAACAACTTATACTTTTGATTATCTGAAAAGTATAGCTAAATTAAAAGGAAATCCATTTGCCTTATTAATCTCTGATGCGGAAAAGCTTGGTGTTTGGGGTTCAACTCATGAATTCTGTTATATTGATGGAAAGGGACATACTGAGGGTGATAATAAGCAACCTTTCATCCCTCTATTATTTGAAAAAATTTCTCAATTTGATTGGGTAGAAACAATAACATTATCGGAATATATGGAAAAATACTCTGCTAAAAAGTTAATTTATTTACCTACATCAAGTTATGATAAAATGGAGGAATGGGTGTTACCTACGGCGATAAGAAAAAGATTTGAAGAATACCGAAATAAATATCGCGATAATGATTCAAATTTATATAGGTTTTTAAAAGGTGGTTTTTGGCGGTATTTTTTGGTTAAATATCCTGAAGCAAATAATATGCATAAAAAGATGCTCTATGTAAGAAATAAACTTATTCAATTAGAGGATCGAAAAAGTAAGTTAAAGGATCATGATAAATTGAGAGAGATTAACAACTTATTAGAAAATGCATGGGAAGAAATTTATAAAGCTCAATGTAATGATGCCTATTGGCATGGATTATTTGGGGGAATTTATCTCCAATTTCTACGATTTGCAAATTATAGTTATTTAATTAATGCCGAAAATTATTATAATAAAGCATTAAGAATATTACTACCGAATTTAAACTCAACTATCTCAATAACTACAATAGATTTTAACAAAAACAGTAAATTAGAGTATTTAATTGAATCAGATAAGCTTAATTTATATATTGATCCATCAGATGGGGGTACTATTTTTGAATTAGACTTTAAGCCAAAATCATATAACTTACTTAACACAATAACACGTTGGAAAGAAGCTTATCATAATGAGAAAAAAATCGATTCAAATGAGATCCTGATTGATCAATTCAGACGTTCAATGTTAAGATTAAGAATATTCTCCAAAAATTCCAAATTAGATGAATTAGAATCTAATGCCTACAAAGAATTCGGAAATTTTATTGATGCCTCTTTTCGAGTCATAAAAAACGAAAAAATTGGAAAAAAAGCACATCTAATTTTTGAAAATAATGGTTTTATTAAACTTCCTAACCCAGGATTAACTTTAAATATTAAATGCCATATAATAAAAGAGTTAACAATTGAAGAAAATCGTATTAATATTATTATTAAGGGGGGATTCCATAATGATATACCCCCCAATATTTTGAAAAGAATAGTTGATTCACTCAATTTGGGGTGTGATATTCCATTTTTCTTTAATGGTGATCCTAATAAATTTAAATGGATCAGTGAAAAAAATGAATTAGGACAAACTAAAGAAGAAAGTTTAATAAAATCTAGTGAGCATACGGGAAATTGTTTTAAGGCGTATGATGAAACTTATGATTTGGAATATAAAATAAATTTTCAAGGAAATGGAAGTTCAGAAACTAAAATCTTGAAATTTCCTCTAAATACTTACATTTATACTGAAAATGGATATAAAAGTATGTTTCAAGGAATCAATCTAATTCCAATATTTAATTTGAATAAAAGTTTTAAATCAGAAATTAATATAAAAATTCTTTAGTTCGTTATAGTTATTGATTCATTTGAAAAAAAGTAAAGTATCTTTTCACGACCCCAATTATGTTTTCAAGACCATAAGAAAATCGTTGAGGAAAAGCTGAATAGTTTAGATCTGGATATTAAGAAAGCTTAATATCATTTACTTTTTCATGTTTTTTTCTTATTTTATATATGTATTTATTGGTACTTTCTTATCATATATTAACAAATTCTCCTCTTGAAATTTATTCCATAATCTAAACATTCTTAATTTTAAATTATTACTAATTTGTTGGGGATATATTATGGATAATAAAAGTGAATTATGTAGAAGAAGAATTTGTACCTCTTGGAATGGATGCGATGAGTATTTAAGAGATTGTATAGAACGAAGTAAATATGTTCAAAAAGTACGCAAAGAATTAAAGACAAAAGAACATAAAAATAGGGACTACAACTAATTTTTTTACTCTCTACAATTCTCTAATCTTCAAAACCATGTTTACCGATAAGTGGAACAAACCTAACTCCTGTTATTCGCTTTGATTTGAACTGATCCTTTTCCTTTTTAATTGTATATAAACTTTGAGCAAATCTTCGAGTTCCTGCAGGAATACACATGACCCCCCACTCTTTTAATAGATCATTAAGTGGCTGTGGAACTTTATTGGGAGAAGCAGCTGTTACTAATATTTTATCATAGGGAGCTTCCTCTGGATAACCTAATGTACCGTCTCCGTGAATTATCGTTACGTTCTTATATCCTGCGTCTAGTATTTTATCTTTAGCCTTTTCAGCTAATTCTTTATGACGCTCAATTGTATATATATGACCTTTCGGGGAAACTAGCTCAGCACATAAAGCAGCATGATATCCAGATCCAGTTCCTACTTCTAATACTTTTTCACCTTGACGTAAATCAAGAATTTCTAACATCATTGCAACCATGTGGGGTGCACTTATTGTTTGGCCTTTTCCAATAGAAAGAGGGGAATCAATATATGCTGAAGATTTAGCCTCTTTGGGAATAAAAATTTCTCTCGGAACCTTTAACATCGCATCAATAACTTTTTGATCCTTGAGAATTCCTCTCTCTTTTAATCTTTCAACTAAGTTGATTCTTTTGCGTTCAAAATCGGAAGTCATTTTCTTATAATCAACATGAGATTTTACACTTTCAAAATCTAATAATTTAAAGGCATTTCATTTATGTAGTTAAGATCATAAAAACTTTATCGTTAAAATTCACCGAAACATCCGATCTGACATTAATAGTAACCGGAAGTTCCTTCCCAGCAGTCGATAATACATCAATCTTCACTCCGTTTAACAACATATTATTTATTGATTCTATATGATAAAAATTTTTGTTGGTAATAATGAGTTTATCATCCTTTTTTAAAAGCACATTGGGGTGTTCTATTGAAATATTCATCGTTTTACTATTTTTATGATAATTTTGAACTGTGTATATTTATAAATTCATAATTAAAATTTCTAGTTTATTGAGAAATTCAAATCTCTCTTCATTCTATTTATGTCTCTTGAAATCTTTAATAGGAGAAATTTTTTCTTGGATTAATAATTTTGAAGAAAATTAAATTATTATTCCTGTATAAGAAGAAACATTACATATTCCTATTTCTCTTGATTTCCATCATTACTTGTTATTATAATTCATGGAAAGTGTTTAATACTTAATCCCCACATTAATTAACTAAATTATGATTTAGATGATAAGTTTTATTGGTTTCTATTTTTGTAAGTAAAATGACTATAATTGAATAAAAAAATGATAACTATGATTAAAGGTTATATTGTAGATAGTTCAAATTTATCAATTATTTCCAAAAGCAAAATATAAATAGATCGATTTTAATAATTATTTTAAAAGTAATTTTTAAAATAAAAAAATTTTATTTTTCTTAATTTAAACATTTAAATGGTCAAATAAAAATATCCAAAAACCATTTTTGAAAAGAGATATATATGCGATAATTATAACAAAAGATTTAAAAAAGATTCACAAATATATAATATAAGATAAGCCATCATTAAGAAGGATTTCATTGGAAATTAGAAGATTAAATCCTTAAAATTAAAGTATGATAAGATATTCAACAGGGGGATAAAATATTAAAACCTTACCAAAAGAAAGAGATTTTTCTGAGTTTTTATTATTGCAATCAAAATATGACAAATTAAAAAAGAAAAAATATAAAGATAGTTTAGAACCTAAAATTATTATTTCAATACCAGCATATAATGAAGAAGAAAATATTGAAAGGGTAATAAATGAAATTAAATTAACTATGAACAGAGAGCAGTACAATTATCAAATTTTAGTTCTTGATGATGGGAGTGAAGATAAAACAAAAAAGATAGCAGAGAAAAATGGCGCTTTAGTTTTTTCAAACTCAAAAAATTTAGGTCTTGCCAAAACATTTTATAATGAAATGAAAATTTGTTTAAATTTAAATGCTGATATAATAGTTCATACAGATGCCGACGGACAATATCCAGCAATATATATTCCAAAGTTGATTGAAAATGTGATTAAAGGGGATGATTTGGTATTAGGATGCCGTTTTGTTGAAGGTATATATTCTGGAAATGTTTGGAAAAAATTTGGAAATCTATTCTTTGCCAAAATTTTAAGTCTATTATTAAGAAAACATATAAAAGATACTACAACAGGATTTCGCGCCTTTAACAGAGACGTTGCTAAATTACGTATACAGAGTAAATTTACATATACTCAAGAACAAATAATTCGAGCAATTAGAGGGGGTAAAAAAGTTAAGGAAATACCCATTGAAACGAGAGAAACGCGGGGAAGTCATTTATTTAATAACATTTTAGAATATTTCTATAGAGCAATAATTACAATTTTAAAAACTTTCTTGTAATATCTTTTAACTCTTATTTTAATTTAATTACTTGTTTTTTTATTTTTGTTATGTTACTCTCCCAAGATTGAATTCTGGTCCATTATTGTGGAGTCGCGTATAGTATAGGAAATTTAAATTTCTATAGAACTAAGCGGGCATTTCCTAAAACACATACCATATTATCTTTTCATCATCATTTGATAATATAATTCATGAATGTATGGTTATTAAGTCTTTAAATGATTTGGATTGAAATATTTAATCCATATATTACCTAAATGTGATTTATCAATCTAATTAAATAATAAAATTAATGAATTGAATATTTATGTAAATAGTAAAATAAGAATTTAAATATCTACTTTAATTTAATAATTTAAATTAATTTCAATATTGCAATAACATTTAAACTGCTAAGCTTTATAATTTAAAATAATATATATGTTCAAATTATATTCCATATTCCTTCACTTTGCTTTTGATGATTCTCATTTTTCTTGGACCTCTAATTTTTAGTTTTAATAAAATAGACAAATCGACAGTAACTAAATCAAATAAAAATCTAAAAATTTCAGCAAATCATAATCCCATCTTAATCGAAGGAAAACAAGGATTTAATCAAAGTTTTGTGGCTTCTGGGGATGGTACTTTCAATAATCCCTATATTATTGAAAATTATATAATAAGTGCGTCTAATAGTCACGGAATTGAAATTAGGAACACTGATGCCTATTTTGTTATTCAAAATATTACCGTTATGAATGGATTTTCAGATTACAATCATGGATTTTATCTAAATAATGTAACAAACGGGTTATTGACAGATAATATTGCTGAAAATGATCTTGGTGGATATGTACTTGTTAATTCAAAAAATATTACATTAAAACAAAACCTTGCTTCGGATTGCTTACATGGCTTTCGTATTAAAAACACAAGTAATTGCTCTCTGATTAATAATACTGCTAATAATAACTTATATTTTGATATTTATTTAGATAATAGTAATGATAATATAATATCAGGGAATGTTCTATTAAATATTAAAATTGAGAATAATAATCAGTATGGCATCTATTTATATAATTCCGAAAATAACACTTTAAATGACAATACAATAGATACCTTTCAAATAGGAATTTATATAGCAAGTTCTAAAAATAATACCCTTTTAAGTAATATTGTAAATAATAATCATAATGGAATTTACATTAAAAATTCAAGTCTTACTATTTTATTGTTGAATAATGCTTCTGAAAACACCAACGGCTTTTCTTTAGAGATTAGTTCTAATAATACATTAATTAATAATCATGCTAATAAAAATCAAGAGGGATTCTATCTTAATAATTCATTTAATAATACATTAAAACATAACCTTGCTCAAGATAATGGTAATAATGGAATTTTTCTTCAAAATTCATGTAATAATTTTCTTCTGAATAATACAGTTGATAATAATCATGAAGGTTTTTACTTTATCGAATCGTCAGATAATAAAGTGGTAAACAATTCATTTTATAATGATGGATTTTTTATTATGAGTGAATCTATTGACAATTCTATTCAAGATTCTGTAGAGAATAATTATATAAATGGAAAACCTCTTATCTATTATCAAAACATCCATAATGGATTTATTTCTCCAAATGTAGGACAAATTATTCTCATTAATTGCACATCAATTAAAATAAAGAATATTATTATTGAAAATTGTTTTGTAGGAGTCTTACTGCTATTTAGTGATAATATCTCAATATATAATTCAACTTCAAATAACAATCCTTATGGATTTTATCTTAAAAGGTGTGATAATATTACTTTATCATATAATACAGCAGAAAGTAACAATTATGGCTTTTATCTTAAAGAAAGTAATAATAACACTTTGCTGGCTAATAATGCTAATTATAATAATAAGTATGGGATTTCTTTAGATAGTAGTAATGAAAATAAGGTTTTTAAAAATATTTTATTAAAGAACATAGAAGGGAGCTATCTGAATGAAGGAAATGATAATATTTTTGAAGAAAATATTTGTAGTGAGGATGCTTATAACCCTGGAACACCACTTCACATAAATTCAAATGAAGAATTTAGAATTAAAGCAATAGCAAGTAATTGGGAAGGAATTGGAACACAATTTGACCCTTATGTTATAAAGAATTATGTAATTGGTGCTTCGAGCGATCACGGATTAAAGATTCAAAATACAACTGTATATTTTATTGTTAGTAATGTGACAATTTCCAATGGTTTATCGAATAAACATTACGGGTTTTACTTAAAAAACGTTACAAACGCTAAATTGGAATATAATTTAGCCGATGAGAATTATTATGGATTTTACATTTCTGATTGTCATAAAGACATTTTAACCAATAACATTGCATCCAATAATATTAATGGCGTAATTCTGAATAAATCCTCCGCCAATAATTTAACCAGAAGTTTAGTTACTAAAAATAGATACGGTTTATCTATTGAGAATTCCTTTAATAACAGTTTAATCGATAATCAAGTTTCGAATAATAATTATCTTGGATTTTATCTTGAAAATTCCATCAATAATACTTTTATAAATAATGCAGCAACTAATAATCTTAATGGTTTTTCACTCATTTCCTCAAATAATAATATCTTTAAAATAAATACAGCAGAACAGAATAGGGAAAACGGATTTTGGCTTTTAAATTCCAATAATAACTCATTAATCAATAATTCCGCAACTAAAAATGAAAAATATGGGATTTATCTTGATAATAGTAATTTCAATAAAATTTTAGGAAATAATCTAAAATATAATGGACTAGGGCCTATTTATTCAAAAGAAACTCAAAAAGAGAATTATCCTGATGTATTTTTGATTGCTTCAATTGTTTTTATTGTTATAGGAATTTCATTAATCATTTTCAAAATTTTTATGTTTATTAAAAAGAGAAATAAGAATGGAAGAAATTGAGATTTTTTACTTTCATCATAAAAACTACTAATATCATGAAAAATAGCCTTAAGAGATGATTTAAATTCTGTTAGTTACAAAAATCAATAAATATAGCTACTTTTATTTGCTTATTTTTTTGTTTGCGGTTATTTTTCCATTAATACATTATCCTCACATCTATGGGGTTGATGCCTTTCAAGTAATGTGGATGGCAAATGCCCTTAGGAATGGGGCTTTATTTTCTCAAAATACATGGCTAATAAATCCAACTTCATATTTTGGATATTTTCCATTTTCTTATCGACCGATTGGTCTACCAATTATCCTTGCATTCCTTATAAGTTTTTTAAACATCATATCTTTTGGAATGATGGGTTTAACTGAAGCCGTTTTTGTTTTAGACCTATTATTTATTATTGTAACTTATAAAGTTGCTAAGATTCTTGGAAACACCGTTTTCAAGGAGGAATGGAGCAGAATTCTTTTTGTAGCTGCTATTTTATTATCTCCGAATATAATTGAAGATATCACGATGACCGTTAGTACACGAATGGTTATAACCATTATCATGATGGCTTTCTTAAATCTAAATTTAAATATAATTAATCAAAATAAAAAAACTAAAAAAGTTAGGACTTTAATTATTATCCTTTTACTCCTTCTTATAGGAGCTTTATCACACAGATTATGGCTAAACT
>JARRLT010000113.1:0-7873 GCA_037386725.1 Promethearchaeota archaeon | reverse complement strand
AAAAAGTGCTCAAAGTATTAGTGGCTCTCTGATAGTTCCAGTAATGGCAATCTTCTTTGTACAAATGTTTAACCCCTTATTTTTGACTCCTTTAGTAATTTTAGTAATTTCAGGTATTCTAGGAGGGCTCTGTGTTTTATTAATTTATGTTGCCAATAGAGTATTAGACATTGAAAAACTAAAAATAATGCTCTAATATTTCATTCTACAAAAAATAATAATTATTCCTTTTAAAATGAATTTTATAGATAAAAAGTCAAATAAATGCTTTTATTTGAAAGTATATGTTAAACCAAATTCAATATCACAAGATCTCGAAGCAAATGGCGAGTTTCTAGCAATATCTTTAAAATCTAAACCACGGAAAAATAAAGCTAATAAAGAATTGATTAGATTATTAAGAGATAAATTAAAAATTTCAAGCAATCAAATCAGATTTGTATCCGGTGTAACTAATGAAGATAAGGTTATAGAGATTAATTTTGATTATGAAATTAGTGAAAAGGAAATTTGTAATAAGCTTTTTGAAGAAAATTAATGTAATGAAAATTAATTGAATTTATTAAGAACCAATCTTAATCATCCTTCCACATTTAAGGCAGATGATAAAATGTTTAATGTTATAAAATGAATTATTTTATAATGTCATTCCCTCATCTGCACTTCTGGTTTGTCTGGTTTCTAACTGAGCTTTATTGTATCCACATCGAGGACATCTAAAGTCTTTTATAGTGCTTTTTAAATTTTTTTCTTTCCATTTCATAATTTCTTTAGTATTGATGACCTCATCCCGATATGAATGTTCTATTTTTTTAGAAACCTTATATGATTTTGATTTTTCATCAGAAAATGATTTGATATTACCACATTTGCATTTAAAGACTTTTTTTCCATTTTCTTTCGAGGGAAGCATGATTCCTCCGCATTCATCGCAAAATTCCATTTCTAATTTTTTCTCGTTATATTCAATTGTTAAGTATGATTAGAATATACAATTAGTAAAGAAAAGTTTTAGTATTATCAAATTAAACTTTTGAACACTCTTTAAAATCTAATTCCAGAAATCAAAGAACAAAAGATTACTCCAGCAAGAATATCAGCAGTAGTTCCAGGATTGAGTTTACCCTTTCTCCTTTGTATGAACCTATCAAGTTCTAAAGTGGCTTTTAATCCATCTTTATTTGAAATTCCTCCCATTCTTATTATTTTGCTGGCTTCTTGGGAAATTTTTAAAGCATTTTTTTCATTAGACTTACGAATAATTAAACTATCGGGAAATAGGGAAAGAATTCTGAGAAATGTGTCTACTGTAGCTACATTTTTAAATTAACATTATCATTTTGAAGTTCTCGAAGTGAATTTGGATTATTAATATCATATCTTGCTACTTTTCCCAACCCGCCGGGATTTGCCTTCCTTATTGCTTTATAAAGATTGATTGTATCTTCTACGGTTGAATCTTCAATTATTTTTAATAAAATTCTTTTTAAATGTTTAAATTTTAATTTATTAAACTTTAAGCACAAAGTTGTGGATGCTAATAAAGGAGTTAATATTAAAATATGTCCTAATAATACATTTCCTCCCATTTGCCAATCCATCATTGTGTTTACACTTTCAAAATAGACACTTCCTAAATTAATGAGATCATAATTCTGGTCGAATTTTTGAACTGAATCAAAGATTCTCTTACAAAATTTATGAAAAGAAGGTTGTATAGCAGAAATAGCGCTTAGAAAATGTTCAAATCGTGTATCTTCAAAATCGTGTGTTCGGTGCACATTTCCCGGTTTAGGCCAACCAGAGAGTTCTAAAAGGCTAGAAAGAGTAGAACATCTAATTATATCCTCAATAGATTGAATTTTAATACTTAAATTATTTATTTCAATCACACTAAAAATAAAGCGATATTCGTTATTTTAGTCTTCTAAAAAAGTTAATAATAAGGCAATTCTATCTTTCTTTTTTCTTTGATAATATAGCCATTCTTGTCGCTGTTTGTAATGTTAACAGGCCTAAAGTTTGACTTAAGATCTTTTTTATGAAGAAACTTTCGAATTCGGAGTCTAATAGCCCTTTTAGATAAATCTTCTGGCATTTCTATTCCGATTTCATTACCATTTCGAATCAAATCTACTTTTGGTAAATTTTCACTAAGGAATTGAATTAAATCTTCAAAAAACTTTATTATCATCATAATTTCTATTTATTAAGTTCAATTTTATAAAGAAAAACTATTAGATGAATACTATGGTAGATTATGTAGATTTAAATTATAAACCGAATGAAAAAGATTTAATCGCAATGTATTATGTGGAAAAGTCAGAAACTTGTAAAGATATCGAACACGCAGCAATGGAAATTGCAAAAGAAAGTTCAATTGGAACATGGACAGAGATCCAAACAATGTCTCCAGAAATAGCTAAAAAATTAAAACCGGCGACATTTTACATCGATAAAGATGCAAATATAATAAAAATCGCATATACCGAGGATCTTTTTGAATATGATAATATTTGCCAAATTATGAGTGCAATTGCTGGAAACATTTTCGGAATGAAAAAGTTAAAAAATTTAAGATTATTAGATATAGGAATTCCAAGAAATATCCTTAGATCTTATAGAGGTCCAAAATACGGGATTGAAGGAATTCGAAGATTAACAAAAACTAAGGAGAGACCTCTTTTAGGAACAATTGTTAAACCGAAAGTGGGTTTAAATGAAAAAGAGCATGCAAAAGTTTGTGGAGAAGCATGGAAAGGTGGATTAGATGTTGTTAAAGATGATGAAAATTTAACAAGTATGGTTTTTAATAACTTTGAAAAAAGAATTGTAGAGACCTTGAAGGTTAGAGATCAAATTGAAAATGAAACCGGAGAAAAAAAGATATATATGCCAAATATCACTGCTCCTATAGGCCGGATGAAATCGAGAGCTGAACATGTTATAAATAATGGTGGAGAATATGTAATGATTGATGTGGTCACTGTAGGATTTTCTGCCTTACAAGAAATGAGAAAATTTTTAGAAGATAAAAATGTGATAATTCATGCTCATAGAGCAATGCATGCTGCATTTACAAGGAATAAAAAACATGGAATTACTATGTTGGCATTTGCTAAATTAATGAGACTTATAGGTGTTGATCAACTGCATACGGGTACAGTTATAGGAAAAATGCATGGAGAGAAAGAAGAAGTATTAGATATCAATAAATCTATTACTCAAAAACAAATTCTTGGAAACAATTTGACTTATCTAAATCAAGAATGGGCTGATTTAAAACCGGTTCTACCAGTAGCATCTGGTGGTTTAAGTCCTCTAGATATTCCAGAATTAATACAAATTTTAGGTAAAGATATGCTCTATCAATTCGGAGGCGGTTGTCATGGTCACCCAGATGGAACTTATTCTGGCGCTAAAGCCATTCGAGATTCCTTAGAAGCAACCTTACAAAATATTGATTTAGAAAAATATGCTGCCAAAAGTCCGGAGTTAAAGAAAGCTATAGAGATATGGGGTTGAAAATTTTTAATCTATTAAATCAGGATATAATTTCGAGAAATAATAATGTACATGGCTAGATGCAAAGATTCCCGCTTCTGAAATAAGGCCATCAATATATCTTCGACTTACGGTTTCAAACGCGGGATTTACTATTTTTAATTCTTTAGGGGGATCTTTCCAAATTTCTTCGGGATCTCTCATCTCAATTTTTTCTAAAATCCCAAAACTTGTTTCAGGATTATATTTTAAGAGAGATGAGGCTACATAAAAAGGAACATGTTCTTCATGTGCTACTAAAGCTAATAATCGTGATCCTATTTTATTTAAAACTGTACCTTCACTTGTGATACTATCGGCGCCAATTAGAATGAGATCTACTTCGTAATGACTGACACTCCACCTCATAGCACTGTCAACTACATGAATAACTTCAATTCCCGCATCCAATAAACTTTTTACGGTTTTACGTCCTTGTAGTCGAGGCTGAGTCTCTGTGGCAATAACCTTGAAATTATTCTTTCCCTGACGTTTTGCTTCTAATAAAATATCGTTCACAAAAGATGAATGACAATGAGTCATTACAATAAATTCATTATCTCGCTCTTCTCCTATGTCTGGAATTCTTCGTGCTCCTATTTCAGCAATTTTTCTTCTTGCCTGTTTAAGTAAATCTTTATATTCCTCTTTAAATTTATTGATATATTCGATTACTTCATTTGGGGAAATAGAATCAATTTTTTTCCTTAACTTTTTAATGATATAATTAATCCCATTTCTCATTGTAGGTTCTGTGTCTCTTGTTTCAATTAAAATCTTTCTTACTTTCTCTAAGTTTTGAAAATAATCCTCCATAGTAGTACATTCTTTTGAAATTCTTCTTGCATATTCATAAAGGAATTGTATCGCACTTAGCGCTACATTAGTCGCACCTTGAATTTCCAACTTTTTAATTTTTTCTGCATCTTTAAGTAATTTTTCCATTGATTATTCCTCTTTTGAATCGCTGTCGTTCTCGTTATCTTCAGCATCTGCATTTTCTAATTTATAGTCCTTTGGATCTATTTCTAAGTATAAAGGTCCTCTATAGTTACATTTAGTGCACTCAAAAAAATCAGGTGCCAGCCATCCCGAAACATTTACCGCTTGTTTTAAGGTTGGTTGTTTACATCTCGGACAGATACGGATTTTTCCCATAATAAAATAGATACTAATTTTAATTTTGATTCTAAGTGAATTATATAAGATAATGAGAACATATTAATTTTTTTGTAAATTCTCTAAAGTAGAAGAGCTATATCGTTGGTTAATTCAAATAAGCATTATTTATATTTTTAAATCTCTTAAAATCATAAAATAATCGTCTAATTATCCAAATCATTATGGAAAATGTAGAATTACAAAGAAAATCCTTACCAAATGAACCAGGAGTATATTTGTATAAGAATAAGGAGAATGAGATAATATATATTGGAAAAGCTAAAAATTTGAAGAAACGTGTTTCCTCTTATTTTACAAAATCCAGTTACAATGATCCATATTATGCTGAAAAAATAAATGAATTGGTGAAACAGATCAATTCTATTGAATTTATAGTTACAGAAAACGAAAAAGAAGCACTCATTTTGGAAAATATCTTAATAAAGAAACATACCCCTCGTTTTAACGTCTTTATGAGAGATTCTAAGACATATCCTTGGGTTATGATTACCTATTCGGAGGAATTTCCTAGAATAAGAATTATGAGAAATCCAAGTAAATATAACCAAGAAAATCTTTTTTTAGGACCTTATACAGATAAAAAGGAGATTCAGCGAATTTTAAGAGACTTAAGAAAATTATTTCCATATTGCTCATGTAAAAAGAAAGTTAAATTACGTGAAAGGCCTTGCCTTTATTACCAGTTAAATCTATGTCCTGGACCTTGCATTAAAGCGATAAGTAAAAAGGAATATCTAGAGAATCACATCAAAAAGATTGAAATGTTTCTTAAAGGAGAGACAACTGAATTAATGGCACAAATAAGAAATCGAATGGAAAAAGCATCTAAAACTCAAAATTATGAAATTGCGGCTTTTTGGAGAGATAAATTAGATGCAATTGAAAATTCCACTAAAAAGCAAAACGTATTACTAAGTGATGAAATTGATAAGGATATAATTGGATATTATGAAGAGAAAGATTATGTTTCTTTAAATCTTATTCATATTAGAGATGGAAAATTTACAGGCAAGAGTCCTTTTACGATTGATTTAAGAGATAAGGTAATTCGTAAAAAGGAAATTTTTCCTGCTTTATTGGAATTATATTATCAAGATCATCTTATGAATTTACCAGATAAGATTATTGTTCCAAAAGATTTCAATATTGAAAGTCTTGGACCCTTGAAAGAACTTTTAATTGATAATAATAATTCATTAGAATTTAGAAATCCTATAGATGAAAGAGAAATCGGTTTATCTAAAATCGCTAGAAAGAATGCAAGAGTTATGGTAAGACAAGAAATTGAAATGGAGGAAATAAAGAATAGGCAAAAAGAAAAAGAAAAACTATTTTTAGGAGAGGTTAAAGATTTACTCCAACTAACTAACATTCCTCATAAAATTGAAGGTTTCGATATTTCTAATATTGAAGGAAAAGACGCTACGGGATCTATGGTGTATTTTCTTGAAGGTCAACCTTACAAAAAATATTATCGTCATTATAATATTAGATCTAAATCAAGTCCTGATGATGTTGGTATGATGAAAGAAGTGATAGAGCGGCGTTATTCCTATCTTCTTAAAAGAAACTTGGAATTACCTGATCTTATTGTTGTTGATGGTGGGAAAGGCCAATTAAATGTAGCAACTAAAGTATTAGATGATTTAGGACTAAAAATACCTATAATTGGTTTAGCAAAAAAGTTTGAAGAGATATATATTCAAGAAAAGAAGGATCCAATAATTCTTCCAAAAGATTCTGAAATTTTGAAACTTTTTCAACATATTAGGGATGAAGCACATAGATTTGCTGTAAGATTGCATAAAAAGCAAAGAATAAAACGCGTTAAAAGATCAACTTTAGAAGAGATAAAAGGAGTTGGTCCAAGAACAAGAAATAAGCTTTTAAAAAATTTTGGTAGTCTTCAAGCTATAAAAGAAGCATCCTTAGAAGATCTTTCACAATTTGTAAATTCTAAAATAGCTAAAAAAATAAAAAACCATTTTTCTTAGGAAAATAATTTTAGATTTGAAAGAATTTATAATGAATTATATTATTTAATTTTGGTTTCAAGGAAATTAATCAATTCTAATGTTGATTCACAATATAATTTAGCTAATGCCTGTCTTTTCGCTTCACTGATTATTCTAAGTTTTGGTTCGGTGGTTGAGGGATGGATTAAAACGAACCATTCACTTCCTTCTCCGAATCGAAGATCTAGACCGACTTGACTTACTTTTTCCCCTTCCGCAATTAATTCTTCTTTTACATTTGATATAATTTGTTCTACATCTCGATTCTTGATATCCAGATTAATCCGATAGGTTGCATACTTCGGGAGTTGTTCCACCAATTCTGAAATCTTCTTTTTGGTTGTAACAAGAATCTCAATTATTTTTGCAGCCGCTAAAATACCATCCCGTGCATTATTAAATTTTGGGAACATAATGCCCCCACAAGAACCTTCTCCACCAAAAATTAACGCTTCATTTTCATCGTTTTTATCAAGTAACTTAATCAGCATTTCAGCAACATAACATTCTCCATATGGGGTTCGAATAATCCTGGCATCAAACTTCTCAGCAAGCCCTTCAAACATTAGTGATGATGCTACAGTTGTAGTAAATTGTATTTTCTTCCCTTGAACTTCACATTCTTTTAAATAATGGTGTAAGATAAGTGCAATGCCAGTATCTTCTGAATAACATTTATAATCATCTCCGACGATAGTTAATCTGTCAGCGTCAGAATCATGAGCAAATCCTAAGTCATATTTTTCTTTCCAAACAGCAGTAATAAGATCATGATTCTGATGCTGACAGATTAACTATCGTTGGAGATGATTATAAATGTTATTCAGAAGATACTGGCATTGCACTTATCTTACACCATTATTTAAAAGAATGTGAAATTCAAAAGAAGAAAATACAATTTACTACTACTGTAGCATCTTCATTAATGTTTGAAGGACTTGCTGAGAAGTTTGATGCTAGGATTATTCGGACTCCATATGGAGAATGTTATGTTGCTGAAAAACTGATTAAGCTACTTGATAAAAACGAGGAAAATGAAGAGCGTGTTCGGAGTAGAAATGCCTGAGGATGGGAACCAAAACCTTATAAACCGGAGGCAGGTAAAAAGAAACCAGCACCGCCAGGACAAGGAC
>JARRLT010000112.1:0-7476 GCA_037386725.1 Promethearchaeota archaeon | reverse complement strand
AGGATCTTGATTATAGTACTTCACCGCTTCAATCATCGTTTTTCCTCGAATGGGATCTCCTCCTATTCCGATATATGCTGAAATACCAATGTCATGATCTCCTATAGCTTTAGTAATTTCGTAAGAAAGCGTACCACTTTTTGATATAACAGCAACGTCACCATAATGACACATATCACTTGGCATTATTCCTAATTTAATTTTATCTGGTATTAATATCCCAGGACAATTAGGACCAACAAGATGCAAATTGCGCTGGTGTGCCATCTCAACCAGTTTAAGCATATCAAAAACTGGAACATGTTCAGTTATAATACATGTTAACTTTATACCTGCTAATAAACTTTCTTTAACTGCTCCTAAAGCAAATTTAGCTGGAACAAAAGCTATACTTATATCACAGTCTGTTTCTGCTATTGCTTCTTTCACTTTATTAAAAACGGGTATACCAAATACTTCTTCACCACCTCTTTTTGGAGTTACACCCGCAACTATGTTAGTACCATAATCCTGCATTATTTTAGTATGGAATGTTCCCTGATTGCCCGTAATACCTTGCACAAGTACCATTTGTTCCGGTTAGTCTTATCACGATAGGGGGTATATCTTGAAAATCTTGTAATGCTTCAACAATTGCTTCTGCTACAACATCACAACGAGTAATCCCCCCAAATATATTCACTAGTACAGCTTTGGGATTTATTTTAAAAAGTAGTTCTAATGCCTTATATACTCTTTCCTTACTCGCTCCCCCACCTACATCTAAAAAATTGGCGGCTTTTAAATTTAGGTTAGAAAGAACATCAATTAAAGCCATAGTAAGACCGGCTCCATTGGCTAGTATACCAATATTACCATTTAATTCAACAAATGATATTCCCGCTTCTCTTGCGAATTTTTCCAATTTGGTTAATTTTTTTGTTTGTAATTTTTTCACTAAAGGTTGCCGAAAGGCTGAATCATCATCTAAAATCATCTTGGCATCGACCGCAATTAACCCTGAAGGAGTCATTACTAATGGATTGATCTCCACTAATTGAGCTTCTAAATCCACTACGATTCTCCACAACGCTTCAAAAATCTT
The DNA here is from genome assembly GCA_037386725.1 of Promethearchaeota archaeon. Classification (GTDB taxonomy): domain Archaea; phylum Asgardarchaeota; class Lokiarchaeia; order Sigyniarchaeales; family SOKP01; genus JARRLT01. The sequence continues at coordinate 6,392 of JARRLT010000112.1, read as the reverse complement.
TTTTGCTATTGTTAAATTTTCATCAGAAAAATCAAGATAACGTGATACTTTTTCTGCTAATTTAGGGTCTAATCCATCTTTTAAAGTAAACCCCTCCTTTATTATGGCTTCGGGATGGTTCTTAGAGACTTCTTCAATATCAATTCCCCCCTCTTTGCTTGCAATAATAAAAAACTTTCTCCTTGAAGCATCTAAAGCTATAGAACAATAATATTCGTGCTGGACGTTTACTAATTCTTCAATTAATATTGATTCAACTTTAAACTTATCAAAATCTTTACTAAAAAAATCGTTACATATTGTCATAGATTCATGTGGATTCTGGGCAAGTTTAATTAATCCTGCTTTTTTTCTACTTCCAATTGCAATTTGAGATTTAACCATTGCGGGATATTGGAATTGCTGAACCCTTTCTTCAATATTATCATTTCTCTGAATTAAGATATTTTTTGTTAAAGGTATATTATATTTATGAAATACATCTTTACTCTCATATTCGAGTAATCTAATTTTAAATCCCTCTTATAGGTTGAGTGTGTTAACCTATTTTTTTCTTATTGATTAATAAAACTTTTTATAATAAACTATATAGAAATTTTTAAAATTTTTTACACTAGAATTTAAAAATTACATAATATGCAATATAAAGGGAATAGAGTGAGATCTAAATCTGAGTGCTTACCTTTTTTCTATAATATCAAAAATGGAATATATGAGCAAAAATAAAGCAAAATCAGTGTCAGCTCCGTGCGAAACTACAACATCTTTCGCTTGTGAAGATTATGAGGAAGAAGTGGAATCAAAATTATGCGACATTGATCGATCGAGAATTTATAAAGGTTTAGTGGGAATATATGTAGATGAAAGTAAAATAACTTATATTGACGGAGATAAAGGTAAATTGTATTATAGGGGATATTCAATTGAAAATCTTGTAAAAAACTCAACGTTTGAAGAAGTTATTTATCTTTTATTATATGGAAATTTACCAACTAATTCTGAACTTGAAGATTTAAAGAGTAAACTCATTCATGAGAGAGAAATTCCTGATAATATATTAGTGATTTTAAAGAGCTTTCCTCGTGAGACAACAAGGATCGAGTTACTCCGTACTGCAATATCCGCTCTCTCATTATACGATCCTGATGATTATGATTATTCGGAAGAAGCAAATATTCGAAAAGGAATTAGAATTATTGCAAAAATTCCTACAATTTTAGCCTTTTCACATCGAATACAATCTAATTTACCTATAGTTGAACCCTCAGAAGAATTATCTCATGCAGGTAACTATTATTACATGATGACTGGTAATCAGCCAGACAAAGAATTTACCTCAGCATTTGATAAGGTATTGATCTGTCATGCTGATCATTCAATTAATTCGTCTACATTCGCTTGTCGGGTAACAGTATCAACACTATCTGATATTTATAGTGGTATTACGAGTGCAATAGGCACTCTTAGGGGTCCTCTTCATGGAGGTGCTAATGAAAGGGTAATAAGGGTAATGTTGGATGAAATAAAAAGAAAAGAAAATGTTATTCCATGGGCAGAAGATAAACTTAAAAATAAAGATTTAATTATGGGTTTTGGGCATAGAGTATATAAGACGTGGGATCCACGCGCACGAATTTTGAGAGATCTTTCAAAAATTTTTTGGGATAAAATTGAAAGTGGAGAATCCTTTGAAAAAATACCAAATATGGAACATGAGAAATATCATCAAGACGTTGATAATATATATGAAATGACCGAAATTCTTAAGGATTTTATGATAGATACTAAAAGAATTTATCCTAATGTTGATTTATATTCTGCTGGATTACTTCATGCTCTTGGGGTTCCAACAAAGTTATTTACTCCATTATTTGCTGCTTCTAGAAGTGCAGGATGGGTCTCTCATGCTATTGAGCAACTCTCTGATAATAAATTAATACGTCCTCGACTACATTATATTGGACAACTCGATAAAAAATATGTTCCTATTTCAGAGAGGTGAATTAAGATGGGTTTAAATGTAGCTGAAAAGCTAATTAAATCTCATCTGATTGAGGGAAAGATGGAAGTTGGGGAAGAAATTCAGTTAAAGGTAGACCAATCACTTACACAAGATGCTACTGGAACTATGGTAATGCTAGAACTAGAAGCTATGGGGTTAGATAGAGTCAAAACAGAGTTATCTGTTCAATATATCGATCATAATCTGATTAGGGAAGATTTTAAAAATTCTGATGATCATTTATTTCTTTATACTGCTTGTCAACGATTTGGAGTATGGCTTAGCAGACCAGGAAACGGGGTTAGTCACCCAATCCACATGGAACGTTTTGGGATTCCAGGAAAAAGTTTGATCGGATCTGATAGTCACACACCAGCAGCAGGTTCACTTGGAATGTTAGCAATTGGTGCTGGAGGTTTGGAAGTTGCATTAGCTATGGCCGGTAACCCTCTTTATATTAAATCCCCAGAAATCTGGGGAGTAAAATTAACAGGTAAATTATCAAACTGGGTCAGTGCTAAGGATGTAATCTTGGAAATGTTACGAAGACATGACGTTAAAGGTGGAGTAGGTAGGATAATTGAATATTATGGTCCCGGAGCTAAAAATCTTACTGCGATGGATCGTCATGTAATTTGTAATATGGGAACAGAACTCGGAGCTACAAGTAGTGTTTTTCCCGCTGATGAAGAAGTGAAGAGATTTTTGAAAAAACAAGGTCGGATAAACTATTATCAACCACTTCTACCTGATGAAAACTGTGATTATGATTACTATGAAGAGATTGATTTATCAAAGGTTGAGCCATTAATCGCTTTACCTAGCAGTCCTGGTAATGTAAAACCAGTTGCTGAAGTGGCTGGAGAAGAAATACTTCAATCTTATGTGGGTTCATCAGCTAATCCTGGATTGCGTGATTTTGGCATATGTGCATTGATATTAAAAGAGAAAAAAGTTCAAGATAAAGTTTCTTTTGATGTAAATCCAACATCAAGACAAATTTTAGAAAATCTAGTTAATATGGGATTATTTACTTACCTTGTAAGGGGAGGAGCTCGAATCCATGAAGCAGGTTGTAATGGATGTATTGGTATGGGACAAGCCCCCCCTACAAACGGTAGAAGCCTAAGAACAGTTCCTCGAAATTTTCCAGATAGATCAGGAACAAAGGGAGATATGGTCTACTTATGTAGTCCCGAAACCGCCACAGCTTCAGCAATTACTGGAGTAATAACAGATCCCCGGACTTTGGAAATGAAATATCCAATTTTTAAGGAACCAGATAAACTAATTATTAATACTTCGATGTTAATTCCACCTCCTAAAAAATGTTTAGATATTGATTTAAGAAAGGGACCAAATATTAAATCCTTACCGAAATTCGAACCATTACCTAAAACATTAAGCCTTAATATTGTTTTAAAAGTAGGAGACAATATTTCTACCGATGAAATTATGCCCGCTGGGGCAAAAGTATTACCATTTCGCAGTAATGTACCTGAGATTAGTAAGTTTGTATTTAATGTTATTGATACCAATTTTTATGAACGAGCTATGAAATTTCAGAATAAGGGTTTTGGAATTATTGGAGGAGAAAACTATGGTCAAGGATCTAGTCGAGAACATGCTGCCTTAGCCCCCCGATATATGGGCTTAAGATTAGTTATTGCAAAAAGTTTTGCTAGGATTCATTGGCAAAATTTGGTAAATTTTGGAATTCTACCTCTCACTTTTGAAAATAAAGATGATTGGAATAAAATTGAACAAAATGATACCATTAAAATAGAAAATGTTAAAAGTACTATTCAAGATAATAATCTGGAAGTAATTAATGAAACTAAAAATGAGAAATATAAAGTTAAACATGCATTAAGTGAACGCCAAATAAGGGCAATCAAGATCGGAAGTCTCATTAATCTTACACCAAAAGTAGAACAAAGATTATGTGAATTTTAAAATATAAAATTTATGATCAGTATTTTTTTAATTACGAAATAATACAGAAAAAAGTTTTTATAAGTGACTTATATGAAAATTCCTAGATGTATGAGCACACAGCATCCTGATAATGTAAATCCACCATTCTTTGCTAATTCACCTGAAATGGACAACGAAGACGAAGTAGAAGAAGCTTTTTATGCTTATTCGCACTTAAATTGTGATGAGCAAATGTGGGATTATGAAGGAAAGGAAGGGGATGCATTTGTAGTTAAGAAATTATTAACCCGATATAAACAATTCTTTGATAAAAATAGGCTTGGGAAGGATGTTTTTTTAACATTAAGGCTCCCTAACCCAGATTTTGAGAAAGCAGAAGCAAAGATCTTGGTTGAAACTTTAGAAAGTATCCCTCGATCTTTTGATGCATCGAAATTAATTTATCAAGATGATATTGCTCCAATCTTTGAGGTAATATTACCAATGACTCAATCTAATGTAGATCTTGATAGAATATACTACTACTATAATAAATTTGTAATTGGTAAACAAAATTTTCAAGCAATAGAGGATGATATTTCGATTGCAGAATGGGTGGGGAAGTTTGCTCCTTCGACTATTAATGTAATTCCTTTAGTTGAAGATAAAGAACACATGTTAGCATCACACGATATTATTAAAGCATATTTGAGAGATAAAGATATAGAGTATCAAAGAATCTTTTATGCACGTTCCGATCCTGCTTTAAATTATGGGTTACTTTCTGCGGTATTAATCAACAAGATTGCTCATCAACGACTTCAAGATTTGTCTGAAGAAATTAGTGTAGACTTTTATCCTATTATTGGTGTTGGATCTCCAGTATTTAGAGGCAATTTTAAACCATATACAATAGAAAAAGTGGTAAAAGAATACCCTAGTGTTCAAACCTTTACTATACAATCAGCATTTAAGTATGATAACCCCCCTGATGAAGTCTTCAAAGCAATGAAAGAATTAAATAGGATTTCTGTAAGAAAACCCCATTTAATAGACGAAGGAGAATGCTTAAAAATTATTGAAAAATATTCAAATGCATATTCTCAACAAGTAATGAAATTGGCACCCTTAGTAAATAGAATCTCCGAATTCATTCCACGGAGAAGACGTAGAAATTTGCATATTGGCCTTTTTGGTTATTGTAGGGATGTGGGTGAATATTGTCTTCCTAGAGCAATTGGATTCACTGCTGCGATGTATTCGATTGGAATTCCTCCCTCACTTTTAGGTCTGGATTGTCTTAATCAAAAGGATTTTGATTTTATACTCACGCAATATCTTTATTTTAAAGAAGACTTAAAGGAGGCTCTCAAATACTATAATCCTAACCAAAATTTTTTGCCATTTGACATCGATGTAAAGTTAAAGGAATTTGGTATTGATTACGAGATTGATGAAACACATAAAGAACATACCAGTGAAATAATTAATAATTTAAAAAAAGAACAACCAGAAGATTTAACAGAAAAGATTTTATTAGCAGCAAGTCAAAGAAATTTTTTAGGATAATCTAATTTTTATTTTTATTTATCTAATAAATCGTTTCAATATCGTAAGAATACTAAATATTATTTTGTGTATTATTTTGAGTATTTATTTCAGTCTTAGTTTTTTATTCAGAAAGAAATTTCACTCAGTTAATTTAAATAAAGTTAATGTTTAATTAATAAATTTTAATATAAAATTTTTAATTGTAAATTACCATAAATGATTTAAAATAAAGAAGATCATTAAAAGTTGGGTTATTATTACTCAATTTTCTAATCTTAATTATTTTTAAACTTAAGAATCAAGATAAACTACTTTAATTTTATGATTATACTAATTTAGATAATAAATATTGATGGTGTCTGTTGTGAAGCGGATAAACGTAATCATTATTGGAGCTGGTTTTGCTGGCTTTAGGTTAGCTAAAAAGATTGAAAAATTCGAAAATTTTGATGTATTATTAATTGATCCATCTTATCGTTTTCTTTACAATCCATTATTACATGAAGCAAGTGTAGGACAAATTCCATTGAATGTGCCTATATTTGAGATTAAGAAAGAATTAAAAAGGACATTGTTTAAAAGATCCTTTGTGAAAAAAATTTACTTCGAAAAAAAGGAAATTGAATTGGAAAATTCTGAATATTATAAATATGATTATTTAATTATTTCACCTGGAGCTTCACCTCTAAAAGTAATTAAAGGCTCGGAGCATTATCCAACCATGAAAACTATTTTTGATGCGATAAGGGTTAATGAACATCTTAAAATGGCGTATGGAAGATATAAACCGTTAATTTCAATTATTGGTGGGGGTGCTGTCGGTGTTGAGTTATCTACGCTCAACGGACGCCCCCCATGTGCTGCCCTGTCAGAAATTCTCTGTGCTCGTTTCTCCTCCGGTCCAAATCGATGCCGTCAATTC
>JARRLT010000111.1:0-5727 GCA_037386725.1 Promethearchaeota archaeon | reverse complement strand
GTAGCATTAGAAAATTTTGAAAAAATTCTTGAAGTCTCTGATGGAATCATGGTTGCTCGAGGAGATCTGGGAGTAGAGATATCTCCTGATAGAGTACCTTTAGTACAAAAAGAATTAATTTATAAATGTAATAAAGAAGGAAAACCGGTAATTGTTGCTACACAGATGTTAGAATCAATGACAAGTGCCCCTATCCCTACTCGAGCGGAAGCAAACGATGTCTTTAATGCTGTTCTTGATGGTACTGATGCCTTAATGTTGTCCGCAGAAACTGCAATTGGAGATTATCCAATTAATTCAGCACTTTCCATGAATAAAATCGCATTTACCGCTACAGAAAATATGCCAGAAAGGATTCCTGATAGATATGATTCTACTCGACTCACTCATACTCAAACCCTTGGACATGCGATTCACTCATTGGCTCATGAAATGCAAGAATTGAATTTTAGAGGGAAAATTCTCGTTATTACCCGAGGTGGATATGGGGCAAGAATGATTGCAAAATATCGACCTCCATTGCCGATTTTAGCTATTACCCCTCATAAACGTACCGCCCGTGAGTTAAACCTAGTTTGGGGTGTTCAAAGATATTATATTGAGGATATAGACTTTTTTAAAATGGATGCAGAAAGTATTATAGAATCTTCCGTAAAATTAGCAGTAGATTCAAAAGCCTTAGATGAGAATGAGCACGTGATTATCTTATTGGTTTCAAGAAAGTTTGAAAGAAGAGGGAACCTAATTGGACTTTATTATGTCAATGAGATTCTCCAAAAGTCAGAAAAATAATTAAAAAGATTCTTATTTTTTATTATTATTGTTCTTAACAACCTAAATACTCAATCTGGAGAACTTGTGGCTCTTACAACAATATCTCCGTTGAATGTTTTCATATCAATGCTATATTTGTTTATTGCGGTATCATAATCAATAGATTTGAATTCATTTCTGAATTTCCCGAAACTTCCATCTTTACTTTCGTATTTTATAACATTTATTCCTGAACTTCCACTAAATAATGCACCAACTTGAGTGCTATTGTCATGATAATTAACAACAACATTTCCCACATGTGATTGAAATGATGCATCTACATCAGAATTCATATTTTCGTTTTGATTTATATTAACAATAATATCTCCGTTTGTTGTATTAATTTCCCAATTACTTGTTTCAGTATAATACGGATGATAAGTATTTAAATGTGTATCTCCTGTAAAAGTGACTGACCTAATAGATCCATCAATAATACATTTTGTAAAGTTCAAGAATATATTTCCCGTATTCGATTTAATAGAAATTTTATTATTAAATATAGTTCTATTAGCATACAAGCTAACATCACCGATCGATGTCGTTAAATTAATTTTATTTATGTTTACATCTTTAGGTGAATGTACTTCAATATTACCCTCTTCCGAATAGACAGATATATTATAAGTTAAATCGGTTCTTAATTTTATTCTTAAAGTACTTCCGTCTCGATAAAACCAATCGTCTTTTCCTGGCCAATTATTATTAAATTCTTTTAAAGAGAGATTAGCGCTTGTTGGAGTATTTTGCCATATGACTGGATTAAAATAATCTGTATATTTTTTTCCATTTATAAAAGGGCCACTTAAATAAATTCGCATATCTGCCATCATTGCTTCTTCCATTTTGCTATTATTATATTCTATGTACACATTTCCCACATCCATTCTGAAATGTAAATCTTGTGTTGAGTTTAATTGGGAGGTTTCGTAAGAATAATTGAAGGAATCTTCAACATACCCATTTGCTGCAAATCCATATATTCCAATTGCAAAGGAACCACCTATAAATACCGAAAATCCGAAAATAAATAAGATGAGTAATTTTTTCATTGTATCTCAAGAATCAATTTCTTTTTGTGATTAAATTATATTAAAAATCTGAATATAAGTAAGTAAGCTAAAAATTGTAATAAATCTTCATATCTTTTTAACTAAAGATTTTGAATGAATCTTTTGAGTTTAAGGAATATTAAAGTATATTGATTTGTCGCAATTGATTTAAAATTAGATACTACAATCAGTTTTATATCAAATCAAAACTGCAAAGTCAAATTCAATTGAATATTTTTTAAAGATCAAGAATTCTGTCTAATTCTGTATTAAGTCTAGAATATTATTAATCCCAAAACCATAGGTGAGTTGTTGTATCAATAATCCCAATAATCCCATTCCAATTGCGATAAAGATCATATAAAAACTCAATCTCGGCCAAGGATTGTTCTTGAAATTATATCCTAATTTAAATCGTTCATAAAGCACAAAAATACCCCATAAAATAATGGAGATATCAAACATCCATGTAGAAATTTCATGAATTTCAGGTGTATAATTCTTTAGCCATCCAGCATTAGGTCCTAATTTTAACAGATCTATCTCTTGGGGGGCACGTTGAACCAAAAAGACAAATCCAACATGCATAATTAAAATCCAAGCAATTATGAGTAAATGCATATTTAAAAAATTCCATGTACGTTTGCTCAAGCGTTTCTTTAGTAAAAATTCCTTTCTTCTTCGTTCTATTATAAGAATAATAATAAATATCGCAAACACTATGAAAATCACTAATACTATTAAAAAAGGATTAAATGAACCCGATGCGAGTATTGGCATTAATAATGTTTGTAAAAATGCAATAATTCGAGTTAAAACACTTTTTTGGTACCATGCAATACCTACAGTAAGATAAATTATGCTATAGCCCCAATTATGTATAGCTAAAGGCTTTTGTTCAAGATATTCAATCGAAAAAGGCATTATATACCATATAAAATAAACTATTCCTAAGATTATCAATCCTAATCCTGGTCCTACATATCTATTACTTTTAATTTCTTTCTTTTCATCCGACATAATTATTGACTGACCTTGAAAAATTAAATTGAGGAAGAAATAGATTCAGTTTAGATTTAATACTTTTTGTTATATTTTATATGATTTTATAATTTTGTTCTATTCAATTGATTTAAATTTAATCAGAGGTTATTTTAGCTAAAGTTAACTAAAGTATTTCTTTAATTTTTAATTTAATACTGAGTAAATTTAGAATCTTTAAGATCATAAACGTTATCGATATCTGAAAGAGTTGGTAATAAAAATATGCTTAAATCTAGCCTCTTGACATCATTCAAAGTATCCATAAATACAGTTGAAGTACTCCATTCTTTATTTTCAAATAATTGGGGATAAAATTTCTTAAGTCCTAAAAGATAATATCCTCCATCTTTTGCTGGACCCAAAACTATATCATGGGATTTTAGTTGATCAAAAGCGAGTGTTAATATTTCAGGTCTAAGTTCATAACAATCACTTCCAATTATTATCACCTCTTCATAGTCCTTTAAAGCAATCTTAAATGCATTTGACATACGTTCTCCAAGATTAGAACCTATTTGTACGTACTTAATAAATAGATTTGGCTCCCAGATATCATTTGTATCAATAAATTCTGAATAAAATAAAAGTCGAGCACAGTCAACCTTGGTTACTACTGATTTTGTATAATCAAGTAAAATCCTATAAACTTTGAGTGTATTTTCTTCTCCTATGTCTTTGGCCAATCTTGTCTTTATCTTCCCTAAAATGGGATTTCTTATCAGAATAATTGAGGCTTTTTTATTCATTTTCATTTAACTATAATATTACAATTATTGTCAGATCTCACTAAATTTGAAGATGATACTTTTGTGAAGCTGAGATTAATTTCTTCACCTCGAACCCATGGACAGTAAAAATCATGAGTGTTTAAATTTCCCTTTAAAGCTCTCCTACTGGAACATCCTCCTTTACAACGACAGGATTTTGCTTCTTTTGGAGTTTTTTGGAATTTTTTGAAATAATATGTATTGATAATATCCTCTCCCAAATTTGGTAAGTCTTTTATAGTAGGAAGAGGTTTTGAGTTTATTAATCCTCCAAAATATACACAAGGACTGATTTGACCCTTAGGATTAATTCGAATACTCTTATGCCCACAAGGTGAGAAAACTGGTTCTAAACCAAGCACTGCTCTTACCACTGGTTCTGAACACGATATTAATTCTCCAAATTCTAATAATTCTTTAATTGCCTTCCAAAATTGGTTATAACTTAATTGATATTCATCAGAGTTTACCGATTGATAAACACAAGTTCGTAAGTTTGTATTATATGCCCTTGCAAGATCGATTAAGCTTCCCATTTTATTATGGTTAATTGACATTATCGTTGTTAGAATACTTATATTAACGCCTAAATTCTTACATCTTTCGATTGATTTCATAACTAACTTCCAGTTTCCCTTCCCTCTAAATTCATTTTGTTCTTTTTCAGTCGGAAAATCAATTGAAACTTCGACATCATTAAATAGTTTTAATTCTTCATCAGAAAGAGAAGTTAATGTGAGACCATTTGATGCAAGACTTAAATTCACATTTTTTGATGATAAAAAGTTAAGTATTAGGTGAAATTCAGGATTTAAGATATTCTCCCCAGTTCCCATTCCTATTGATTTTATAGGTATTGATTTATATAATATTTTAATTTGTTCTAAGGATAAGTATGAAATTTCTTCTTTATTCCTATAACAATGTGGACATGATAAATTACAATTATTAGTTAATCCAATTCCAACTGAATATTTCATCATTTATTTTGAAAAATTTTTGTAATCTTTATCTATATCAAGGACAAATTCCTTTTACTAAAAAATAGGCAATGCTCGCAAAAAATTGTCGTGATTTAAGTCTTCTTGTTATTTCATTCACCCAAAGGTCATATTCATTCTGATTTATTATGCCTATTTCAAGAGCTCCTGAAGCGGCATGATAAAGTGACTGAACTAATGAATTATTTTCGTCGTTTGCTATTGATATAATAGGTTTAATTGATATATCCTCAAATCTATCAACTTTCAATTGACGATATAGTTGTCTACCACTCCAATTATTCCCATCTTTATGATCAGTTCTCCAATTTAGTATTTTTCTAGTTATATTTCTATTGGAATGATCGATCGCAAGTGTACCAAAATCCCAATCCATTAAAACTACTTTTCCGCCTGATTTTACTACTCGTTTTAGTTCTGATACGACTTTTTGAGGATCTGGAACATGAAGTAATAATCTTCCTGCAAAACCACCATCAAATTTATTATCTTCGTACTTAAGATCCATAGCATTTCCTATTTCATATTTAATTAAATTCGAAGTATTGTCTTTTTTTAAGAATTTATACGCAAGAGAGACAATTTCAGATGATAATTCTACTCCAATTAGATCTCCTCCTGGAATTAAATGCGGTGCTACTAAGCGACAAAGTACCCCACTTCCACATCCAACCTCTATTAGATGTTCACCCTTTTTGGGTTGAAGAAAATTGAGAAATTTTTTATTAATGTGAACTTGGTCAGGATAGCGAGATCTTCTCTCAAATATCTTTACCATCTTTTCTGCTTCTTCTCTACTTAAATCTGATCCCATTGACCATATACTTTCTTGATCCAAGAAAAATCAACCTTATTCATTTATTCAATTTAATTTTGAAAATTCTAGAAATAAATTTTAATTGTAAATATTTTTCCATATTTGTCTAGATTTCGAATAAATTTAGTTGTGAGATTTTGGAATATAAATATTATTTTTATATTTTTAAAAGAAGGTCTTTAATTTAAAAGCATTTTTTTATAGAAATCAATAATTTTGAGATCCAACTT
>JARRLT010000110.1:0-6537 GCA_037386725.1 Promethearchaeota archaeon | reverse complement strand
AAAAAGAAATAAATAATTATTTTTCCCACTCAAAATCTAACACAACAAACTTTCTTGTATAAAGATAGGAAATTAGAAGAATCACAGATGCTATTGGCCCCCAAACAACTAATCCTAAGGAATAGGAATAAGAAAATCCAGCAGGATTGATCTTTGGTAAATATTCTAATATAATTCCTATCAAAATGACTCCTCCCGCTTGGAAGATATTTAAGATGATTGAAGGAAATCCAGCGTAAATTCCTGCTTTCAAATCTCCAGATCTTTTCTCATCATCTTCAGCTACATCTGCATAGACAATATAAGGGAACAAAAACCAACCGCCTAATATAATCCCGATCCCCGTAATAAATATTATGCCTATAATTAAATAGGAATTCATTGGAATTAATGCAAGAAGCGTTATCGGAAGGAAGATGACTGCTGAAAGAAAAACATATAATAAGGTCTTTTTCTTACCTACTTTTTTTATCAAAATCCTCCATAGATAGAGAAAAATAAATATTACTAATAATAGCATAATAGCGATTATATAAAAGTCAAATCCACTAAGATTTAAAGCATCCTCTGCATACTTTAACATAGTTCTTGTTACCATCGACCAACCTAATCCTGAAATTCCAATCATCAAGGTGATGAGCATGAAATTTTTATTTTTGATGATGATTTTTAAACTTTCAATCATATTAACCTTTATTTCATAATCCGGCTCATTGGGGAGAGCAAAAGCTAGAACGTAAAATAATATAATTGTCAGAATACCAAACAAGATAATAGGCACTAATATCGATTTAGAGTATCGATATAACTTGTTACAATTAGGAGAGTAAAAATTGACATAATTCCGTTTCCAATATAATTGAAAGTGTTTTGAAATTGAGAAACCTTGGGTCGTTCCTCAACAAAAAAGATTTCTGCCATCCAAGCTTGATATGGGGTTGTAACAGCATAGCTAGCTCGGAATAAAATATCCCAAATAAGTATCCATAAAAATAGTAATGGTTTATTATTTAAATCAATAAATAATCCCGGTAGTAAAAGAAATATAAAAGAGAGCCCTAAAATTGGAGCAAAAATTAAAATGAAGGGTTTTCTTCTCCCTAATTTCGTGTATTTTGCATCACTAAGCCACCCTAACAAAAATTGTGATGCGGCAATTGTTAAATATCCCATACCGATGGCAAAAGCAGTTAAAAAATCATTTAATCCATATCCTGAAGTATAAAGTGTAAGAAGGGCCCATCCTTCAATACCTAAAACTATAGAAGTACCTAATCGAGGTGAAGCATATAGAATTTTATGTCCTGTTCCAGTTTCCTTTTTTACTTTATCCATTATTTATCATAAATTTTAGTAATTAATATAATTTTAAATAAGACTTTGATAAAGACCTATTTAAAATTTTAAACTATTATGAAGGATCAGTTAAAGATTTTTTAGATCAATTTATTTTATTTATTAAGCAAATTTTTAAAATAAGAGTAAAAACCATTCAAATAGTTATTAATCTTCTTGATCCCATCCCAATTCTTTTAAGACATTATCTAGAGACTCTGATTCTTCTTCAAGAATAAATTCAGTATCATACTCAGTAGCTGCGAAGTCTGAATCGAAATCAGGTTCTCCAATTTCATCTAAAGAAGGTAACTCATCCAAAGGAGGGAGTTCTTCGGTTTCTTCTGTTTGAGAAGGTGTTGGTTCTACTAACTCTTGACCTTGGTAAGCTCGCCCCTTAGTTTCTGAAACATTTTCTCCTTCAATCTCCATTGGAGTATAATCTTCCAAGGGTACTGGAGGTACTTCATCGTCGTAAACTTTAAATTCATTAAAAGTACTTATCTCAGATGTTACTTCAGAATCCATATCTTGCTCTACTTTCACTCCAATGGACTTAGGTATAGAAACCACATTACCGATATTTTCTGACTCCAAATCTTCAAAAGTTTCCCCTTCTTGTTCCCAATCATCTAAAAATCCAAGTAAATCATCTAAAGCTTCTTTATCTTTTTCGGCGGATGGCTTTATTGACTTTTGTTCCTCTTTGATTTCTTTTTGTTCTTGGATTTTTTGGCGTTCTTCTTCCTCTAAAGAAATAGCCATCTCTGTTTCTTCATCGCCAGAAATAAGTTTATTTAACCGCCTTGCTAGTTCTCTAAGGTATCCTAAGTAATATCCTACTCGATATATCTTACTTAAGCCGCTAAATACAACATAATCGTCATTTATTGCCATAAGTAAACTATATCCTGAAGCGTTATGTAAAAGTATCTCTTTTAATCCACCATGTTGCGTATGTTCACTAAGCCTCACCCCTAAATCGATTAAGGCAGTAGTTGAGGCTGATGTGGCGTCAGCATCGAGTTCTGCTGAGGTTGCTGAGGATACTTTCATACCAACTCGAGAAAGAACAGCCAAATTTTCAAGATCTGTTTTTTCTTCTTCTTCCTTTAGAATATTACTTATTTTTACTCGGATATCTTCTGCTAAAGCGGACATTATGCACCATTTCTTTATAATTAAGATACAATAATTTTGATAAAATCTATTAAATAGATCTATACAACTTTATTATAAATTTTACATAATATACTTTGTTAATAAAATTAATTATCATTCATTTTAAAAATTTAATTATATTCATTTGTGAAGTGGAAGATTCAATTAACTTTCTAAAGGAATAATCAGTCAATTCCGTTATATTTTGTTTAGTTATTTCTAAGATTTCATTTACATTCTTACACTCCGTATCAATAGAAATTATCTTATTTCTGTCCTCTCCTTGAAGTAATAAATCATTATAAAATGTAAAAATATGTTTTAAATAATCTCTCTCATATTCATTCCATTTTTCTCTCCGCTTATCTAAAGATCCTCTACTTAAAATCCGTTTTAATGTGGTATCAATTCCTGCGTAAAGATAAAATACATAATCCTCTCTCCATCTTACTGAATTGTACATATCTTCAATGAGTTTGTAGTCCTTTTCTTTTAAATATAAGCTTTTTGAATAAACTAAGACACATAATGGAGTTCTATCTAAAATTATTATTCTTCCATTATATCGACTATCAAAATTTATAATATTTTTATTACGCCGAATAAATTGTTGGAGAAAATGTATTTCTGATCTAAAAGCAATTTGTTTATCGGTTGATCCAAAAGGAAAAGGTGGTTTCTTGATATACCTTTCTGGAAAAAATTTGAATTTTCGATTATTTTTTAGTTCTTTTTTCAATAGATTAAAAATAGTAGTTTTTCCAATTCCATGCACTCCTGCTATTGAGATTACAATGTTACGTTTACTTCCTTTATTCCTATACGACGTTCTAACCAAAGTAAGTATCTCCGATTAACAAATTTGGAACTAATTTATTGATTACAATATATTTAAATTACTACTAGACTTTATTGATTTTTAATTTTTAAAATTTAATATTGACGGATAAATGTTTTCTTTCTACAGAAAGACGATTATAATTACGATGGCAATATTATAGATAATATTTGCAAAAATCGTGTTATATAGGCTCCCATTGATTTCATATAGTACCCCTAGCAATAAATATATAAGAAAGTTAGAAATTATGTAAAATAATCCCATAGGAAATGAAAATATAAGATAAATAATACTGTAAGATGCTGCTACGATAATAATAACTAAGAATCGTGAAACTATATCTGATCCCATTCTTTGTTTCAACGTATTATGTAAAACACCTCTGAACACAATTTCCGAGGAAATAGAACTCAAACAAAGTAAAATAGCAAAAACAACTATCATTAATGGATTTGAGGAACTAATTGCTTGATTTTGTTCTGAAATGATGGATTGAATATTAATATTCAATAGCTTTTCAAGCCCTAAATCTTTAAAGATCAATACAAAAAAACCCGAATTATCAATAAAATAAATACCAATACTACCAACAATTCCAATCCCGATAGCAATAAAAATTTTCCTTTTATGCGTGCTTAAACCGATCTTTTCGAATTTATGGTTATGAGAGATTATGTAATAAAATACATACACACTGAAGAATACCTCTGGAACCATAAATAATAAAATGGTATAGATATTGGTTGGTAGAGTAGTAGTTTCAGATGATAATGAAAAATTTAAAGTTATATATAATAATAAAGTAATCGTAACATATATCAAAATACTATTGCCAAATACGTTAATTCCCTCCTTGAAATTCCAAGAATCCTTTTTTAAGGTCAACTTTTCTTCAGATACAAACTTTTTATCAGTAAATACTAAACCTGGTGTTTTTTCTTTTTGTTGGGATGGCATTTCTGGAAGTTCTTCCAACTTAGTATCACAAATAGGACACTGTTTCAAGGCAGGAGAATTGATGATTGAACCACAGTTTGGACATTTTCTAGAATACGCTTTTTTAGATTTCAATGGTTCAGAATATTTTTCTTTCGGTTTAGGAGTTAATTTTCCACACTCGGGACAATAAATTTTACTAGCTTCGATTTTTGCGCCACAATGTGGACAGAATTTATATTTCTTGTTATTATTATTTGACATGTTGATTCATTTAAAATTGATTTTAATAAACATTACGGGTTTTGTAGATATTATAAATTAAAAATTATATAATTTGTGTTTATATTTTAATTTATTTAAAGAATCTCTACAGCAATTATATAAGTAGAATACTGGAAAAAATTAGACTGGTATAATAAAATTAAAAAAATAAAAAAGAATGTTTCTAAAGAATTTAATTATAGCTTTTGAATTTTCTTTTTTAAACGATCTTTTGATGTTTGGTATAGTTCCATGAGTAATAAACCATGATAATATGAAATGGAATCGAAATATCCATCACCATTACTAACTCCAGCATTAACCAATGCTAATTGGGCATTTAAAGCGGCTCTTACGAGAATTTCAACCCCTCTATATATAAGGTTAGGACTCCAAGTCCCTTGTATTGAATTAGCCCACCAGACAGGACAGGAATGTAATCCTCTATCATAAAAGTATCTTGCGGTATTATAATAATTCTCAACCTTCCAATTTTCAGTTAGATCTAATTTATCCGCTAAATCTATTAATTTATTTAAACTTTTAATTATCTTCCAGTAATATTGATGAATTGAATTTTGAGGATGCTTCCAAAGAGGATAACATATATTTTCTTTCAAGTCTTCTTGATTTGTACTCCAACTTGCTTTTAATGGCATAATCTTTTTCTCAACCATAGGAAAAGTTTGATCTAAATCAGAAATATAGCTGAGATGAATAGAATCTTCTTCTTTTTCAGGTTCTTCATTTATTAAATCAAAGACCTTTCCTAAAAATGTTTTCTGATAATTGGGAATGTGATGACCGAATGTTTCTCCATCAAGAGCAACAACTATGTATGTATCATTTCTATAATTGTCCTCTTTATTTTTTTGGAGAATTCTTAATTGAGTAACAAATTCTTGAGCTGAAATTTTCTTAAATGCAATCTTATTACTTAAAATATCATCCCTAAATATCAATTGTAGTTGATTTGGTGATTGATAAAGTTTATCATAAGGCCAACTTTGAGGACATGAGATTCCAGACATAATTATCCATTTATACCCCATTTCTTTTACTACTCTAATAACCTTGGGAGATACAGCAAGTTCTGGAGGAAAAAATCCTTTTCTTTCCCAATTATTCCCGAATTCTCTCCTATTTTCTTTTTCATTTAAGCTTATTTGATGATAAACTTCTTTTTCTGGGATTAATGGTAAAATTGGATGAAATTTAGCCGTTCCCACTATTTCAACTTTATTTTCCGAGACTAAACTTTTTAATTTATTCATTGTATCTTCTAAGCCATACTCATAGAGAAGATCAATGAGTATTCCATTAATATTTAAAGTGATTTTAGCATTTTCATGTTCCTCAATTACATTGAAAAGTGGTTTATAGCATTCCTCATTGATTCTTTTAAGAACGTCAATATCTTGAGTTGGAGGTTGATATATATGAAGTAAAGGAGCAAAATATGTAGTCATAATTATTATCCCAATTTCTAAAATTATCCCTAATTATAATAAATGAATTCTGATGATATTTTATCAGATATGCTTAAAAATGTATTGATCCATAATTATTTTTCGATTATAGTTTCATCAATTTTAGTACCAAAATGGGTAGCTCCAGGACCAACATGTACTAAAACTTTATCTCCTTGTTTTAAATCAACTACAGAAATTGGATTTCCATTTTATCTAATAAATCGAATAGCTAAATTAATTCCTAACACAACGAACACTAAACCCCATATACTTAGCCTGATAATGAATCTGATGCGGAGCAGGACGGAATATGGTCGCGTTAGTGTTTACCAAGCTTCGGGACCAGGCGCTGCCGCTATTTTTCTCAGTGCCACTCCACCAGCAACCAAACCGCCCGGGTTTATATAAAATACGTCCGATGAAACCACCGCCCGGAAGAGCCGTAAAACCAGAAGAATTATTCGATGACAAATCGTTTCCTGGCGTACCTGGATTGGAAGAGTACTCCCAGTTAGTTGTAGCAGCTAA
>JARRLT010000109.1:537-21243 GCA_037386725.1 Promethearchaeota archaeon | reverse complement strand
GATACAGAACTTAAAAAGATTGTCACTTTAGACAAAGAGAAGATCAAAACAAAGATCTAACTTTGTTTTCTCTTCATCAACTTCTCTTTTAAAATAATTTTACCACTTTCAACTCCAGGTTGATCATACGCATTTATATACATAAACTTGGCACAAAGTGATGTTAAAAGTTCATACTCAAACATAAGTGCAGCTATTGCACTCTCACACATACCATCAATAGTGATCACATCACAAGGGATATCATGTAAATTGTTTATAGCCTCTATAGTTGCATCTGCTTGTTTATTGATAAGTTCAGAAAACTCCAATCCATTGAGATTAATGATATCTATAGTTTGGAGAGTTTAATTAAATTCTATCAAGAAAAGTGTGTAGAAATCCTTACTTTAAATTATGACTTCGATAAGGACTTAATCATTAAAGTAAGTTTCTACTCTACTTTACGATTTTTAAATCTACTTAAACTTTTCCCCTTATTACACGATGACTACATCGAAGAAATTTTCCTAGATTCCCCCTCAAATTATATATATTTAAATCATAGGAACTATGGTCGTTGTAGGACTAATATCTTTTTCACAAATAATGATATTGAAAGAGTAAAAACGTTAATAAGAATTTATAGTCAAAAAAGAATCGATTTTAATAATCCTAGTTTAAAATTTGTTTTAAAAAACAAATATTTTAATTGTAGATTTTCAATTGATATTAAACCAATCCATCCAGAAAATTTTGCTTTAACGATAAGGAAATTCAATAATAAAATATTTACAATTCAAAATTTACTTAAAAATGGAACATTAGATCCGTTAATTGCTAGTTTTCTCTTTTTTTGCATGATCTACAGAATTAACATCACTGTTATTGGAGAAACTGACTCTGGTAAAACAACTTTTGTAAACGCTTTAGATTTGATAACTCCGAAATATTTTCGTAAAATTTATGTTGAAAATATATCAGAATCATTAGATCAGAAAGAATTTGGGAAGCATCAGTTAAAATATCGAGTTGATTCAGTAAGTCTTACAAACAATGAAGTTTTAACCAAAAGTGCTCAAATTCGAAGTTTATTGCATAAAACACCAGATCTAATTTATTTAGGAGAAATATTAACGAAAGAGGAATCTGAAGCAATGTTCCATTGCCTAGCAGCTGGTTTAACTGGTTTTCAAACTATTCATGCAAAAAGCGTTGAATCATTTATCAATAGAGTTTTATATCATTTTAAAATAAATAGAGCATGTTTAAATGATCTTGGGGTTCTCATCTTGATGAGAAAGGATATAAATTTAAAAAGAAGAGTTCTATCTATTAATGAAATAATTGGCGTTAATGAAGAGAATGAAAAATATTATCGAGAAATATTTACTTATAACCCCAAATTAGAAAAATGGTTTCTAAAATATGACTTGTATAAAACCTCAATTGTTCAAGGATTGAAAAATTCTGAAGATTTTAATTTTAGTAAGTTTTGGGGATTAATAAGATATTATTATACTTTTTTTCTAAAAGTTTCTAAATCAAACCTTATTTCAAAAAATTTTTTGGTTGAATTATTTAATCAGCTCTCTCAAAAAACCTTTCTTTCTGAAAAGACTTTTTTTACAAATAATTAAATTAAAAATTATTCCTGAAAGATTTAAATGCTTAAAAAATTTAACAAGACACCTAAATTTAAATTTTCTTCTTTATTGATTAGATAAAGTTTTAATAAATAAGTTTAAAAGATTAAATTTAAAAAATTTATATGTCAAATTTAGT
The DNA here is from genome assembly GCA_037386725.1 of Promethearchaeota archaeon. GTDB lineage: Archaea > Asgardarchaeota > Lokiarchaeia > Sigyniarchaeales > SOKP01 > JARRLT01. The sequence goes on along the minus strand of JARRLT010000109.1, from coordinate 19,479 downwards.
TGAAAAAATTCTATTAACTGGTTTTGGAATTTTTATTCTTTTATTGTTTCTTTCCAATTTTATCCCTGTATATGACCAAATAAGTTCTTCACGGACAGAGGAAATTGATAGAATGCAAAGTTATATTGATTTTTCAAGTGAGATTAATTATGGAATCAAATACTTTGAGAATAGTTCCGGATTAAATTATATAAAAAAAGTTAACCCCCCTAGTGGGCTGAATATGACTATAACTTCAAATATTATCGTTTTTGAAATAAAATTTAATTACTTTATCCATAGAGATATTTTATACTTTAAAAATGAATTTAATCCTAAAAGATATATAAATCTTCATTCCAACCAATATCTTCTTAAGATTACCAATATGACAAATTTAATCAATTTAAATCTTTCTATGATAATAATATGAAGAAATTAGAACTTTATTTAGCATATTGTAAAAGATTTGAAAATATTTTTTTCCCAAAATTAACATTTAAAAAATTTGATAATAGTACAAATGCTCTCTGTCTCAGATTATTCAATATTGACATCAGCACAATCAATAAAGCATGTTCATTTTTGTTTTTTATACTTAATTTGTTATTTGCTTCGTTATTTTCACTATTTCTTCATTTAATAATCTCAATCTCATTATCATTTTTACTCTCTTTTTTATTTGCTTTCTACTTTAGTAGAATATTGTTTAGCGAGTTAACAAATAGGAAAAGATATTTAAACATTATAATCAATTTCATCAAATTAGATTACCAATTAATAAGAAAATCGTGTGATGATATTGAGGATTACAATATGTTATTTTTAAAGAGACTAAAAACTTACAAGAAAATATATAACTCTTATCTATACTACTTTTATAAAGAAATCCAGTGTGGAAAAAATCCTGAGGATTTATTTGGAAATCTAATATTTCCATCTCATGAATTTAATTATTTTATAAGAAGTTTAGTTGTTAATTCTCGTTTGAGTTCCTCAAATCTCTCAGTAATTAAAGAAACTGCACTCGAAAAGAATTTTAGGATACAATTTAAGGAAATTGATACTAAAATGAGCATATTATTCTTTATCGGGTTATTTTTTCCAATTGGGTTATGTTTTTTTATTTTGTTACTTAAAATTAATTTAATTTTCACTCTTATTTTTATACCTATTTTAATATTTGTTTTACACTTTCTAAATAAAAATTTTATCGAAAAAAGTAGTTATTTAATAGGAAAAATTTATCATATTGATAATATAGAAAAGGAAGAATTCGAGGAAATCTTATTATTCTTAAAGTTATTTGCAATTAATCTTCAGAAAAATTCTTCCCCCGAAAATTCATTTATTAATAGTTTTATTCAATTAAAAGGACATATATCCCTAATCAAAAAGATTTTCAATGAGGAAATTGTTAATTTAGTGCGTTTAAACACAAATTTAAAGACTCTTATCAAAAATCTTAGTAATAATATAAAATCTTTGAAAATTTCTTTAATTTTAGATATTATTAGCTATATGTTAGCTAGGAATTCCAAATTTACGGGTAAAAAAATTGATCAAATTTTAGATCTAGTTGAGAAATATAACATGTTGGAAGAAAAAATGCTAACAAAAATACAGGGACAAAAATTTAAGTTAGTATTCTTTTTAATTTTTCTCCCTTTTATTTTAGGATTCATTGGCGGAATGCTTCCTATATTCATTAATTTATTAGAAAATGTTTATAATACAGAGTCAAGGGATTAATTGATTTTAATTATCATATTTTCATGTAGCATTTTTTTAATCTCCTTTTTCATTTCCCTATTATATACTCCGATGTTTTAATACTTATGAATTAAATAGTAGCCAGATTAATTGTACTAAAAAAATGAATCCAATTATATTATTCAATGCAACAAGGTAATCTACTATTGGATAGGAAATATTTGAGTTAGATCCATAAAGAATACTAATAAATAAATTAATTTCTGTATATATATAATAAAAAGGAATCATATTCATCAAGTAAAATACTAATGCTATAATAACAATCATTAGATCAGTTGAAAAAATAGAAAAAATTAATAATAAAATGTTCAGTATAAGGATAAATAATAAAATAACTGTAAAATGCAGTAAAAACATTAAGTATTAATTAATATGAATTAATATAAAATCCTATAAATAAAAGATTTAAAATAGTTTTTCATTATTTATTTAGATAAGAGAAATTAAAAATTTTAGTTTTAAATAGATTAGTTGATCTACAAATGAAAAATTTAAAATATAAGGGACTTAAGTATGATAAAGGGATATATTCACTTTATAAAGATAGGTATGTATTTTTTCCTCCTAAAGTAATTGATGTCCTTTCATCAATTTATGGCGAGGGGGTTAAATCACTTTTAGTATGGCTTGGCAAAAAAGCAGGTTGGAGTTTGACTCAAAACTGGGAAGAGGAACTTCAACCCAAAACTTTAAAAGATTTAGTTGATGATTTCTTAGAAATTTTCAATCATCAAGGATGGGGAATCATAACTCCAAACAAAGTATCTGAGGATGAGATAATTGTAGATTTTAAAAATAACATTTCGGCGGAAATGGAAAGTAAAGCAAAGTATATTTGTTATTTCATTAAGGGACTACTTAATGGGTTTGGGGAGTTTGCACTTTACAAAGTTAATGTAATAGAAACTGATTGTTGTATTGATAACCCTAAAACTAAAAAATGTGTATATTCAATTAAAAGATTATAATAATCTCTTTACCAAGGATCCCATTCTTTAGGATCTAATTCATCTAAATCTTTATCAATTGATTGATCCTCAGTATTATTATTTAAATTAAAGAATTCCTTTTCTTCATTTAATTCAGAGTTTGAATTTTTTTCTGGGATATTTATATTTAAGTCCTTTTCTTGATTATAATATTCTTCACCAATAACTACATCTCTAAAAGCAGAGGTTAAAGATAAGAAATTAAAAAATTCTTCCTTGGTCATTTTCACATCAACAGACTCATCTTCATTAATGAGAGAAAACTTAACCCATTTTACTATACCACTTACTTCAATGGATGTAAGTTCGATATTCGATTTCCATTTTTATAGAAATATGATTAGTTCAATTAAGATATTAATAAAAATTTTGAAATATAAAATTTTATTTTACCTAGAATTCCGTCTGATTATTTCTTATTTTTTAAAGAATTTTATCCAATAAGAAATTCCGAATTTCATTGACAATAGAGCTTTTTTGATTTATCCTACTTATAATGGTTTTGAACTTTTCTTTACCCAATTTATTAATAATCTGCTTTATTGCTTCTAATGTATCATTATCTTTACTTATCTCCACTTTCTCAAGACTTTGATCTAAGAGCTTTAAAAGACCTAGTCTTTCCAATTTTTGATTAATAAATTCAAGATCATCATCTTTCAATTTTAGAATTTCAATTAATTCAAAAGCTAATTTTAAATCTTTTTTGGGATTATCAATTTCCATATAGACATATTCAATTTAAGATATTTAAATTACCATCAAAAGTAATATTAAGAAAGCCAAAAGTATTTCAATCATTACAGGGGATCTATATTTAATCATAATTTGAAAAGCTCTTCTTTCAAAATTATAAACTAAAAAAGTAGTGGTTAAAATAATAAAGAATGAAAAGAAAGTAAAAAATGCAAAAATGGACTTAAGGTTAATAAAAGGAGCGGGTAATATCAAGAAGATTATAATCATTACTTTAGCATCCCCTCCCCCGATAATTTTTAATTGATACAAAATATAGCTTAAAATAAATGTTGCAGCAATCAAATTAATCTTTGAAATCAGATATAACCAAAATGTATTAAAAGTAAAAAGAAATTCTAAAATGTCAATTAACAACGATATGAATAGTAAATATTTAATTAAATAGTTTCTTACTTGCCGAGTTTTTAAATCTTCAATTACATTATAAAATAAAAAGATTAAGATTACCAAAAATCTTAAAATATAGAAAATATTCATATCTTATTTTCCCAAATTTCCATAAATCTTTTAAAACTCATTGCTTTCACATTTTCTTTTTTAAATCTAAATATCCTGATTCTCCCGAATCTTTTTTCTTGGATAAGATTTAGATCTTTTAATTTCTTTAAATGTCTTAAAGTACTATTATGGTTCAATCTAGTCTTTTTTATAATAGCAGAAATATTAAGTTCATCATTCTCGGCCAATAATTTTAGAATTTTAACTCTTGGTTTAGATCCCAGAATTTCCTCGATTTTGCTTTTTGATGAAATTATCTCTTTCATATAAAAATCCCTTTGGACCTTAATATTTTATTAATTGATGTATTAAGTTTAATTAAAGAAAAGTCTAAGATTTCGATAAATGCTTTTCGACCAATAATATTTTCACTGATTATACTTAAAGTAATCAAGTTTTCTTTTTCATATTCTTGCAGATAATTCCATATTTGGGAATATGATTTAGGAGTTATTTCTAAATTCTCACATATAATATTATATTCATTCAATGCACATGCTATTGTTATTTTATTTTTACTTAAATTATTTAATTGCTTTACGATTGAGAGAAGAAAGATTAACTTAGATGAACTCATATATTGCAATTTTTCATGAAGAGAAAATGGAACCAATCCTTGATTTGCAAATCTGATGCATTCAGGAGAGATATAAGATAAATTTTTACTTTCGGCAATTTTGACTGATTTCCATATTAGATCTAACCCATATCGAATGTCCCCGTTTTTCCAAATAATCTTTGCTATCATTTCTATTATCTCTTCAGAAATAACATTTTCCTTAATACTTATTTTCGCTCGATAATTAAGAATCTCAATAATTTGCTTAAATGAATATGGATTAAATTTAATAATATTTCTTTGTAATGTACTAATAGTACTTACATCTAATCTACTTAAATAAGAAATATCCCGGATTATTCCTATTAATGATAATTTTCGGGTATCATTATAACTTTCATCATTAATTCTAGTAATTGCATAAAGAATATCTTCGTTACTATTCATTAAGTATCCTAATTCATCTAAAATTATTATTAAATGACTGTTATTTTTTAATAAATATTCTTCTAAGAATCCAAGAAGATCTTGAAATGAATATCCTCTTACAGGTATGTTATGATTAAAGTAATGAAGAAGCTTTACCAAAACCTTATAACTTGTTCTTTCTTTCCTACAATTTATATGAATTTGATCAATTTTTAAATTACGCTTCGCTCCTGCTCTTTTAAGTAAATTAGAAAATAATTTTATCGTAACTGTTTTTCCAATTCCTGTTTTTCCAGCGATCAAAACCTTTCTAGATGTTCTATTTGGATTTTTTAATAAAGATAGAAATAGTTGAGATAGTAATGATAACTCTTTCTCTCTAAAGGGGAGCTTATCTGGAACAAAATTAATATCTAACTTGCTTTCGTCTTTAAAAAGACTTTGTCTTCTTAAAAGATCTTCAAAATAATCGTAAGACATACTCTCTACCTATTAAAAATCAATATTGGATAAAACAAATAAGAATTTATTAAGGAAGAGAGTAATAATTTTTCATTAAATACATCCTTTTTAAAATAATGTTAATTGAAACAAAAGAAATTATTATTGATAATGCACTAAAAATGATAATTAGTATATTATTAATTGGTGAAAGATCTCTTTTATGAGAGATATTTCCCTTAAAATTATAATTTCTAATAAATGTATCATTCCTTAGTATTTCTGAACCATTGTAAATTAACTTTATATTTATAGATTGACCAGAAAGAGTTTTGTTAAGTCTGGTTAGGTTAATTTGTGTATTTAAGTAACCGCTTTTATTTGTTTTAAGTATTGCCTGCATAATTTTTATCTCTTTGTAGTAAATAATCACCTTTATTTCTGCTTCTTTTAAAGGGGTTATCTTTCCATTGTAATAAAAATAATAGAATATTTCAAGTTCGATATTTTGAAAAGGAATCTCTGATTCATTTAATCTAATTACTTTTTTATAAACCGTTGTTTTCTCAATATCTAAAACATATTTAAATTGAATGCTATAAATAGAGTCCTCTTCTTCAATGGAAAATACAAGATCATTTTTGCCATAATTCATATGATTATTATCTGTGGTAAGATTTAATTCTATTGTGCCTGTTTCATCAGTAGTAAAATTGGAGTTATAAATTAGAGAATCATTCCAAAAAATCTGAAAATGGATCTTATGGTTAACCAGAGGGATTTCGTTACCATTTAAACTTAGTTTATAAAAATTCGGATATAAGAGTAAGGATTCACCATATTCAATTTTATTTAAATCCTCGGGGAAGTGGCACAAAATATTTTCTTTTAATACTTGGACTGTAACATTAAATTTATGAGAATTAAAATATTGATTTTCTTCTATCAAAAAATTTAAGGTAGTATTGCCAATTTTAAGTTCTATATATTTTGAAAGATTAAATATTAACATTCCCCAGATATCTGTAGTAGTTAACTAAAAAATTCTCTCCACATTCAATGGTTTTTTTATAGTTGCATTGATGCGAAATACTTTTTTTAATTATAGAAACTTCAATAGCATTTGAAAAATCTTCAACTATATTCCATCCATCATTTTTAAAGTAATAAAATGTGATGGTTAAACTACAAGACTTATTTACATAAATTAAATTTAAAGTTGATATATTGATATTCCATTCCTCATAAAAAGAAAAACCCTTCTCAGAATATTTCGATGAATTCCAAATAATTTCATTATAGGCATTGAAAATCTTTATTTGGATATAGCCTTCAGAATTATTTTCATAAGATAAATCCCATGAAGAATTTAATTTAATTATTTCATCAGGATAATAAACTCTTTTATCTGATTCAAGATATTTACAATTATATTCTGCTAATACATATTTTTGGTTACCAATTATTAATAATATAAACAAAGCAATAATAATGAGAATATAGAAATTTTTATTTTTCATAGATTTTAAGATACAAACTAAAAAAATGATTAACATCGTCTAAAGAAAATATTGAATTTATTAGAAAATTAAAAATCCTAAATTTCTTTTAAATTCAAATATAAATTTAAAAAGCCAACGAAAACTTAATTAAATTAACTCAAAATATAAAATGCTCTATGTTATTTTCTCACACTCTTTATTTATCTCTTTTAGTGTTATGAGAAAATCACGCCACCAATCTTGACCTTGTTGAGCAACAAGAATGGGATCAATTTTTCTTGAATCTAGACAAGTTAATTCCTCTTTTCGTTTTTTTACTTTTTCTTGCCACAGATGCGCTATAATCTCTTGTAAATTTATTTTAACCTTTTTAATAAGTTCTTCATAAGAAGTCGAAACATCCTCTTCCTTTTGGAGCTTTTTCAATTGATCATATTTAACCTTTTCTTTAGCTTGGTTAAGATCATTACAATTAATCTTGATTTCAAATGATTTGCTTTTTCCATATTCACATTTAGATTGGATATCGCATGATTCACAATATTTTTTAAATGATACAGAAAAATCTTGTAATCCAGAAATCGAAATATCTAATTTTTCTGACATAATAGCTTCAAATATTTTAACTTTCTTCCTCTCTAAAAAATATTTGCATTATCTAAGCAGATATATACAAAAAATTTTTTAAACATTTTTTATTAAAATTAGTATAAACTAATCTTTTGAGAAAGATAGTTTTGAATTAAATTTCTCACTTGGAAAAAATCTAAATCTTGCGAGAGTGGCTTAGCTTGGTATAGCGCACGGCTGATAACCGTGAGGTCGGGGGATCGAAGCCCCCCTTTCGCACTATATATATTCCTAATTTTATAATAATCTAATATAATATGTGCAATTTATGGCATTATGGAGAAGATAATCATAACTGGGACACCAGGTACGGGAAAAACTTCTGTTTCAAAAGAATTGGCAGATTTAATAAAAGCTGAGCTCCTCTCAATTAACCAAATTGTAATAGAAAATAATTTTGTTAGTTCATATGATGAAAAAAGAAATACTTATATAGTTGATTCAAATAAATTAATCACTTTTTTAAAAAGACAAATTAAATTTTATAATGGAAGAAATTTTGATTTCGTTATCATAGAAGGACACTATGCTGATATACTCCCTGGAAATTTAATCGATTATCTTTTTATTTTACGTTGTCATCCAAAAAAACTAAGAGATAGATTAAGTAAAAAGGGTGTTAATGAGGAAAGTGTGAAAGAAAATGTACAAGCGGAAATTCTGGGGAATTCAATAAATTTCGTACTGGAAAAAATAGATGAACTTAAAAAAATCCCAATTTTGGAAATTGATACATCTAATAAATCAATTAAAGGTGTAGCAAAATTAATCTCAGAAATAATTCATAAAAAGGTAAAATACGATGATTTTTATATTGGGAATGTCGATTGGTTGGAAGAGATATCTAATGAAGATAAAATTTTTGAATATTTTTAAATGAGAATAAAATGATGGATTATGAAATTTTAGATGTAGATGCCTTAGGTAGGATTGGATTTTTTGAAATAAGAAAAACAAGAATCGTTACACCAACACTTATTCCCGTAATCCACCCTTTCGATAATATAATAAAACCTAGTTTCATAAAAAGAATTGGATTCGATTTAATCTTTACTAATTCTTACATTATATATCAGAATAAAGTAAAAAGAAATGAAGTTATAGAAAAAGGATTACACGATTATTTGAATTTTAATGGATTAATAGCAACCGATAGTGGGGCTTTCCAAATGTATATGTATCAAAATAATGATTTTAATTTAGATCCCCAATCAATTGAAACATTTCAAGAAAAAATTAAGTCTGATTTTCCTGTTATACTTGATTTACCAGTTCAACTTGATGATGATTATAATACAGCAAAAACTAAAATTCATAAGACTGTTGAAAGATCGAAAGAAAATATAAGAAGAAGAACTCAAGATACTTGTCACTGGATTGGACCAATACATGGGGGTAGGTATCGAGATTTGCTTAGAACGAGTGCTAAAGAAATGTCCAAGTTAGATTTTGATATCTATGCCCTTGGAGGTTTAGTCAAAGCATTTTTGGATTATAGATTTAAAGATACAATAGAAATGTTGATGGAAGTAAAGAAAAATATAATTCCCAATAAACCCTTACATATGTTTGGGTTAGGATTACCACAATTTTTTTCCCTTGCCGTTGCTTGTGGATGTGATCTTATGGATTCAGCAGCTTATATTTTATACGCTGAAAAAAATAGATATTTTGATTTATCGACTGGTACTAAAAATTTGGAAGAAATGACAGAATTTCCATGCAATTGTCCTATTTGTTTGAATTATACACCAAAAGAAATAATGAAATTTTCTCAAGAAGAAAGAACTAAGTTATTAGCAAAACACAATCTTTACATCTCTCAATTAGAATTAAAAACTATTAGACAAGCTATAAGAGATGGTAATTTATGGGAATTAGTAGAACAAAGAGTAAGAAATCATCCTAATTTAGTGGATGCTCTTTCTGAATCTAAGAACCATTTAAATTTTTTTGAAGAGTATGAAAAAACGTATAAGGATCACGGTAGACTATTTTCCTCTTTAGAAAGTTTAAATCGACCGTTAAATTTTAGGTATAAGAAAAATATAATCTCAAAATTTCGTATTCCGTCTCGTTCTCGTTATTTGATAATTTTACCTGAATTAGACGTAAGAATCCAAAATTCTCCAAGTTTACAAATATGGGTTTCCAAATTAAATAATCAAAGGTTTATTAGGCGTGAAAACATACATCTGACTTTTTTCTCTCCAGTCTTCGGGATAATTCCACTAGCACTTCAAAATTCCTATCCTGTAGGCCAATATGAATCTTTAAGTTACAATTTTCAAATGGGTATGAAACAATTTTAGTGTTAATTCCAAAAAATTATACCAATCAGTATGGTAATTTAACGAAATTTTCACAAGAAGAGATTCTTACAAAATATTTAAAAGAGCAAAAATCAAAGATTTCTATTCCAATTAAATCTTTCAACCATATTTCTAATTTAATTAGTTATTTAACAAACATTGAAGAAGATGATAATTGAGAAAATTTATGCCTTCGGTCATGAAAATATAACATGTAACCATAATAGTACTATCGAAATTACCAAAGATAATTATTTAACATTAAAAGGAACGTGCATTTTGGGTATTAAATCTTCAAAATCTTGTCAAGATCTTAATGAAAAAACTAAACAATACATCAAAGCTGGAAAAAAATTTAAAGTTTCTTTGATTTCAGGGCCCTTTAAGGATACTTTTTATGGTTTCGGGCATAAAAAATTAAAATTAACCCATAAGAATGATATGGTATTTAGGAAGAGTAATTATCTCTGTAATAGGACTGTTTTAATTCGATGCAGTAAATCTGCCCAAGATTTAAATCGATTTTTCCAATTGATGAAAATTTGGTTAACACTGGAAATTTCCAGAAAATCATTAGAAACAAATTTAAATTTGAAATAGTAAAAATATTTCCTATTTTAAATCCAAAATATAAAATTAGAAATATAAAAAATGTCATTGAAGGAAAAGTCCCTAAAAAATATTTTAATTTTATTCCTAAATCTTATGACATTATAGGCCAAATTGCTATAGTAGAATTTAACAATGAAATAGATGAACTAAACATAAATTATAATTTAAAAAAGGAAATCGCAAAAGCAATAGTAATAGTTAATTCAAAAGTCAATACGGTTTTTGAAAAAGCAAGTAAAGTCAAAGGAAAGTATAGACGGAGAGAATTAAGATTAATATATGGAACAGAAAAATATGAAACAGTGTATCGAGAGAATAAATGTGTTTTTAAATTAGATGTTAAAAAAACTTTCTTCACTCCAAGATTAGTATTCGAAAGAAATAGAATTTCATCCCTAAAATACAAAGAGGGAGAGATTGTTTTTGATTTATTTGCTGGAGTGGGAACTATTGCTATTCAAATCGCTAAATCTAAAAATGTTCAAGTTTATGCTTTTGATATAAATCCTTATGCGTATTCCTATTTACTTAAAAACTTAAACCTAAATAATTTAAAAGGAGTTACTTTACCTTTCAATATAAATGTAAGAGATTTAATCACTTCAGATAATCTAAGAGAAATATTTCATAAAGCAAAAAAAGATTCTATTCTTCATAGTTATCACTTCTGCAATAAAAAAGCCCCTATTTCAAATGCTTTGATAAATTTAGAACAAACCTTACAGGAAAATAACTATAGGGTCAAAAAAGTTCTTCATTCAAGAGTTGTAAAGGCTTATTCTCCCACTCAAGATTTAGTTGTAATTGATAGCTTACTAGTAAGCGAAAATAAGTAAGTATTGGATATTTCTATTTTGCTAATGAAAAAATTTAAACATTTTAATATATAATACTATATAAAATAATTTAATAATTCTGGACCTGTAGCCTAGCCTGGATAGGGCGACGGACTTCTAATCCGTCGGTCGCAAGTTCGAATCTTGCCAGGTCCGCTTATATAATTATTTCAAAGTTTTAATCTATTTTACTCTACAAATTTCTGCTTTATATATTTAAACTATAACCCTAAATAATAGAAGTGTTCGTTTTTAAATGAAATCAGAGATTATAGGTTAAAAGAGAGGGTTGTTGTTTGTATTGGTTCCTGTCATTAATAAGCATTTAATATACTGAATTTTTAACTAAGTTTTACTTATTTAAATTATAATTATCAATTTCTATTTACACATTTTGAAAAATTAGATGTTGGATCGCTACGATTATTATCATCAAAGAATTTGTTATAGTTTTCATTTCGTCGAAAATCGTAATTTTTTCATAATTTTCAGACAGAGATTGGAAACAAGAATCCTATTTTTCGGAAAAACTCCCGGTTCAAAAAACAATTTCTACCCTATCCGGAAGAAGAGATCTATAAACTTATTGACGGAACTGAAGGTTTGCATACCCTTCTGCGAAAATCCTCTTTTGGTTTGCTGGCAACGATACGTTCACTGGAGAAATTGCTTAAACGAAAAGCGATTACTTTTGATAAGAAAAAAGCCAGGACATGGACCGATTTTAAAAAACATTCTGATTAAAGATAAAAATTCCATAGCAATTGAAACTCCAATTTGGATTGAGGTGAATAATACTTACCTCACTGGCCATATTGATTTGATTCAATTAAAGAAGGGTATAATTTATATTATTGATTATAAACCCGAGGGAAATTTCATTTATTCTTTACCACAAGTTGCTACATATGGTTTAGTGTTTAAAAAGATATTTAACATAAAAAAGTTAAATTGTATCTCTTTTAATAAAGATCATGCATGGGAATATAAACCAGAAATTCTATTGAATGAAATAAGAGATTATTTAATCTCCCAAAAAATAGATACTAGAATCTGGGAAAATTTTTTTGAATTTTAATTATTTTTTCTTTTTAATTGAATTGCTTTCCTCAGATTCCTCTTCTTCAACTTTTAAATAATTCTTAATAAAGAGGTAGATTAAAATTAATCCAATTGCTTCAGTTATTAGACCAAAAAATATAATAACTCCAGCATTATAATCTAAATATCTAAAAATCAACCCAATAAATAATCCAGAACATAGCAATAAAAATGTTATTACTCCTTTTATAATGAGAGGAGTAACTTCTTTTAATGCGAATAAACCTTTTTTAACAGACATAATAATATTAGACGTTCCTAAGAAATTGCTTCTATTTTTATTTTAAATAAATTAAAATAATTTTAATATCTTTTCATTTCCAATTCTTTTCCTATCTTTTTAATAAAATAGAAATTCTATTTGTCTTTAAATTTCTTATACAAAGCTTTATTCAACATTTGACCTATTTTTTTCGCGATCTGGCTTGAAATTTCAAATTTTTCTCCGTCTAATAATGATTTAATCTCTTCTTTATTTGGTTTTCTTCCAAGGCGTTTCTCCAAAACTTGGTTAACGATATTTTCAATAAAAAATACAATTTTTTCTTTGCCTGGAAGTTTTATAATTTTATAATGTTGTTCAATTTTTTCCTTTGCAAAAATAAAATATTCTGTGAGAAGTTCTACATATTCTCCACTAAGATCTCCATGAATTTTGATAGTTTCTATGGCCGTTTTTGTATCTTTCTCTTGCCAATATAATTGATTTGGATTGATACCTGGACTACCAACTCTCATTAATGATGATTTAACTTTTTTATCCTTTTTCTTTCTTCTTTTCTTTTTCTGTCATAAATTTCAAATCTCTTAACCAAATCAAATCCAAGACAATAAGAAACGGGAGAAATTAGATCCTCTTTTAACCTTAAGGGTTTAATATTTTTATATATCAAACTTACATTTTCTTTAAACTCCTCTATCCCTTCTTGTAAAGAAGTATCAGTAAGACGAGCATATAAAAAACCATTTACTAAGAATGGCTGATTTAAAGCATCAAAAACTATAGCTAATTCTTCTTGTCGCTTAATAATTCGTTGAATTAATAATTCTTCTAATTTTATTGAAACCCATTCTTCTGATTTTTTTGTTGATTCCATTTTTTTAATTGCCAAATAAAAAAGTGATTTTTCATTGGTAATTTTAGAATAACTTTCAATTATTCTACTCAATTGTCTAAGGATTTTCGATAAAATATAATAGAGTGTTTCTTTTAAGAGTTCATTTATTACCTTTTCAAACTCCAAAATTGCCAATATTTGAGATAAACTATTAATTTTCAAATCGTTAAGAAATATTTTTTCTATAATTTGTTTTTTTCTGCAAAATTCTCTGAATTCTATTAAAGAAAAATTTAGAGAGCCCTCCATTTTTTTCCAAAGATCTTCACTTTTGTCTTTATTTTGCATCAGAAAATTAATTAAACTATTGTTATCATTGACTTCTTCTAATGATAAACCATTTATTTCTGAAAAATCTAATTTGTTGTAAACTTCTTTCGCTTTATAAATAAGATTTCGTTTAGGTTCATTTAGATCCATCAGATCGAATTTGTCGATGTTGTATCTAATCATATTTCTTTTTACTTTATCAATAATTTCATGATCAATATTTAGAATTTCTAAAACATTATATATCCCATATTTGCGTAGTTCATATATGATATCAGAAAAATTAGTTTCGTTTAAAAATTCCAAAAAATATATGAAATCATTAGGGTTTTGTTTAAGCTTATTGATTAAATTCGATTTTAAATAATCTAATAGATCCTTTTCAAATTTAGGATAATCTATCTTTTCATTTAAGGCTGATTTTATTCTTTCAATAATTTCTTCTTTTAATAGATTTGCATCCTTATAGGCTTTTAAACCAGGAATAGAAATAGGAAATTTATTAATTTCAAAATCCTTTATTTTCCTCTTAACCATTCTAACTGGCATTGCACTCATTTTCATTTCTTTATAGGATTTAAATTCAAAATCTTTATGAATTTTATCAATTGTGCGCCTTAAAGTTGATAATTCTATGAATTTATCATCTTTTTCTTCTCTTCTTAAACGCTCCTCAATCTCAATTGAAATATCTTTTAACTCAGCTCCCTCTTCAAATATTTCTCTTTTCATCTGTGGGCTATATCCAATTATATCTCCGATTAAGTCATAGAAATAAAAGGGATGTTCCATAAGTACAATTTCTAATAATTCTTGTTCAATATATTGTTCAATATTAGTTAATGCTTCTTTCTTTTTATCCTCTGAAATTACTGATTCCCTAACTTCAATGAGATGGTTTAATATCATATTTTCAAGGGTAATAATCCTTGAAAGCATATTGATTTCTAAATCAAAAGAATTTCTAATTAGTTTCTTAACTTCTTTAAAAATTTTCTTTTTCTCGATTACTTCCAAGTTTTTGCTTGAAGTATCTGAAACTTCATCTCCTTTTAAATCTTCCTCCACTCTAATACCTAAATTATGGTAAATATGGATGGTCGCCGCAGAAATTAATACATCACTAAGATTAGCATCCTGATCAATGAGTTCAAATATCTTACTTTTATCGGCTTCTCTTTTAAAATGGGATAATATTAAATCAACTGTCTGAAAAAAACGAAAACTTGTTTCAACAGCAGTTTTTCTTCTTTGGATTCCACTAATCATAATTCTTTAATCCACTCTCTATATACTTGTTTAAAATTATCTGAAATCTCATACTTTAGATAATCCTGACCCCAATATTTAAAACTTAAAATATGAAAAAAATCATTATTAAACTCTTCCATTTCTTCATTAGATAAATTATGTCTTAAAACAAGAGAAATAGGTCTGGGAATAAGTTTTGAATAGTATTTTAATTCTTTTTCAAGTAGATAATCAAAAAAGGTTTTTGTTTTACTTAGTTTAAAATAGTTTTTCGGTAATTCCTTTTTTAAATTAAAGTTATAAACTTCAAAGTGTTTTTTTATTTGTTGTTTTAAATATCGAGGGAATTCTTCTTTAATACCTAAGCAATATTCATATTGTTCCAAAAAAAGGATTAATTCTGGTTTTTGATCCGAGTCCTCAATTTTAGCTATAAATGTATCTAGAAAATTTTTAAAATTTTCAACCTTTATTTCCTTGGTTTCTCTTTCCTCGAGGTATTTAATAAAATCTACTATAATTTCATTAACCGTCCAATTTCTTTCTTCTCGTAGTTTAAAAAATATTTTAGCGTAATCTTTAATCCATTCTAAAATGTAGGATTTCCAACTTAAATCGATTCCACCTAATCTTTTCTCTGTAAATCGATAAAATTTATTTGCAAAAGTAACTGGATCTGATATCTCTTTATCTGGGTTTATTTTTAAAAATCGATTAATAGTAGAATATCTTAATATATAACCAAGCAAAAATTGTATTTCAGAAGTAAATTTTTTAAATTTTTCTATATGAGTTTTGATTACCTTGGCTTTTTCATCTAACATCACTTCCGCGAATTGGATAATATCGTTAACACCTAAATTGATCTCTTCGAAATAATCATCAATATTTTCCTTATAAAGATTTTTAAACTCGTTTATTACTTCTTTTTCTGAAATCAGAACTTTATCTCGTATCTTAAAAGTTAATAGTTCGATTTTTTGGAGAAGAAAAATTTTAAATTTTTCAATAATATCTGTTGCTATTATTTTTGCTGGTTCTTTCTCCTTTAAGAATAGTTGATTAGCTGATGCGATAAAATCTGAAGTTAATATGAGCATTCTCCGTAATGTTAAAAATCTTGGTAACTTCTCTTTAATTAATTCAAAGGAATTAAAAATAATCTCGGAGAAATAATTAACAATTGAGTTTAGTTCATTTGCTCGTACTATTTCTTTTTCATTAATAGAGTTTTCAATTAAAGAAAATAATATATCTTGAAGTTCATCCAAATTAAATTCATCCGGATTTACTTTCTCGTTTATATAGATCTTAAAATCTTCAAGGAGGTTGGGTAACTCACCTTTTTTCCCCGTTTTAAGGAAATCTTTACAAATATTTATAGATTTATTTGTAACTCTCTTTAATTCGCTAATAATTTCTTCAATATTCATAATGAATTCATTAGGGGAAATCGGATTCTCATTATTCTTCAAAACCTTTTTAATTTTGAATAGAATAAAACGAATGATTCCCTCTTGAGTGTCGTCTATAGTTCCCGTGTTTACCAATTTGAAGAGATCTCTTCCTAATTTTAAGGTGTTTTTAACAACAAAATCTGCACTTGGTTCAGAAATTAAATATTTAAGGTGTTCTTTTGCAGCTTTACTTTCAAATTCTGAGGGAATCCTTTTAAAGGAGGGATTATAAAATAAAATTTCATAAGGAACCTTATGCCAATTTATTTTTAAATTTGACTTTATAGAAGCATAAGATGTAAGTAGATCTTTCTCTGTTGGAAGCGTTTCTGTAATTCCTATTAATTTTTTATTCCATTTGTTTTCTATTAATTTGCCATATAATTTTTTACTAAATCTTTCAGCAAATGCACTTAAGATCTTTTCTTTTTCATCTCTATTCAATTCTGGTCTTTGTATGAATTCTTCAATCTCATAAAAAAGTTTACTCACATTATTAAGAGAACTATTTGATTTATGTATATTTAAATACCCTACATCTGGTTTTAGGGCAAGTATAAGACTGTCTGAATCTTTGTAATTTCCTGGCAATAAAATCATAGATTTAGGGTATATCTTTGTTATAGTTTTATTCATATATTCCTCTTCAAAATTAAAGAGTTCAAATTCGATACTGAATACTTCTGATCCAGTGTAATCTCTAAGCATAGCATTATATTGGGCTAAAAAATTAATTACATTGTGAGAAAGTTCCTTTACTTTCTTTTTTGTTAACTTTCCTGGACCTATGATATCCCCCACAGTAATATTATTTTCTATCGGACTTGAATATCCAAATATCATGGAGAATTGAAAATTAATGGATTCTCGAGTTGTTATCATAATAAATCTTATATTTTGTAAATCCTTTTTAATTAGAATAAAAATTTGAATATATAACTTTATCTAATTCAATCCTTATTAAATATCAGACATTTAATCTAAAGTAAATTTAATTTAAAAACACTACATTACTAAAATCGAATTTTTATTTTTCAGCAAAAAATAAATTAATTAAGTTGATTTTATTTGTATATTATTGTAATAAAAAATTAATCTTAGTTTCAATATTTGGTGAGGAAAATACAATTTGGTTCAGATTTAGGAATTACTAATGATGACATTGAAAAGATAAGTCCTCAGATCACATTTATCACTTCTAATGCGGATATTGAGGCAATTGCTTTAGTTTCTTTCGAAGGTTATCAGATTGCTTTTTCGGCATTACCACAATATCACGTCGATGGAGATCAATTTTGTGGACTAGCTTCCGCTCTTTTAATGACAGGAAGATCTACAATACAAACTCTTTTTCAGGAAGATTTAAATGAAATAATCGTTAGGGCAGAAAATGGTTATTTAGTTGTTACTAATGCTGGAAGACTAGTTATAGTCTGTGCTGGAACTCAAATTGACACTTTAATGAAAACTGTTAAAGTTTGCCGAATCGCAAGTAAAAATCTTCGAAAAATTTTTGAAAGGAGAGATTAATCTTATAAAACCTCCATAACTGTTTTTTCTTTAAAAACAAATCGTTTTTATTTCAAGAATAAAAGTAAAAGTCGTAATATACATACAAGCCCCAATTTGAAATTTATAGGATAAAAATAAAATATTTTATATCCAAAAGTTATAATCTTTAAATATGTGAATTTTCTACCTTAAAAGTTTTAAAAAGACAAAAAATCTTCTATTTTTGATAAACTATCCGTGAGAATAATCATTATCTTAAAATAATAAAGATATTTACATTTTGTATATCAGCGCCATTATCTTTGTTTGTTATTTTTCCGCTTAAGGAATTTTGCGAATAAATCAATTGAATGCCGAAAAGAAAAAATGTTAAAAAATATAGTAAAACCTTTTTCATTTTACTCCCATAGTTTACCTGTCACCAATAAATATTGAAATCGATGAAATCAATAATTTTGAAGACATGTGTTCATAAATATTGTTGATTGTACGTATACAATATTTCGATTCAGAATATTCATATTTTTAAATATTCTGAGCTGAAAAATGATACAAACAGCAAATGCTGGGTTTGATTAGACTAATTCGGGAGGGGGTAAAATGACTTCTTCCAACGGTGAATTGTATGTTGTTATAAGATAAATATATAACCGCTTATCTTTACAGTCAAAATGAATTATATTATTCTCATTGAGGATATAATTTTTAATTAAAAGATTCTTGATATATAAAGGTTCGGATTTGCTGCCGGGAGCATCCTGTTTATTAATTTTAAACAGGATTCTGAATAAATTATCTTCACTCTTATCGCTTATACATTTAATGTATAATATATTATTCTTTTGGCTTAAAAACTTTTTTGACATTGTCTAACTCTGAGGAAAAACAGTCTCCTCTTTTTTATAACAAAA
>JARRLT010000109.1:0-529 GCA_037386725.1 Promethearchaeota archaeon | reverse complement strand
TTATATCTTATTTCTTTATCATCAACTCTTTGAAGATCTTTTATTTCACTGCCGGTTATCTTTAATAAAACTACCTGTTCAAGATCATGATGTCTTTCATTAGAAAAATCGTACTTACACTTAAGGATTAAATAATCCAGCAGAAGATTAAATCCGAAAGTATTCAGGATAATCAAAATAACCAGAAGAACAGGAATAATTTTTTTCATACTTCGAAGTTAATTAACAGGCGGAACATTGTAAAAGTAATTAATAATTTTTTTATACTATTAAAGTAAAAAAATCAATAATAAAAAGATAAAGAAGAAGAATTAAATGTTCATTGCTTTTTTTAAGAAGCGGCCTGTAAGACTTTTTTTATTATTTGCCAGGTCTTCAGGTGTACCTTCCGCAATTATTTTTCCTCCCTTTTCCCCGCCTTCAGGTCCTAAATCAACAATCCAGTCGGCTGTTTTGATAACATCAAGATTATGTTCGATAATTACAATTGTATTCCCTTTGTCGACCAATTTATTAAGAACCTTGAGCA
>JARRLT010000108.1:0-10349 GCA_037386725.1 Promethearchaeota archaeon | reverse complement strand
GTTAACAGTTTTAGGGACTTTATTGGGCTCTCTAATCTTCTTATTAAGAGGAAATTCACCGTCATCAGCTTATATAGTATCGATAGGTTTAAGTACATCAATTGCTATGTTTGTAAGTGGATTTTCTGGATCCTATCTTTCTGAACGTGCCGAGCAAAGGAAAATAAAAGCCGAACTTGATAAAGCTATGGCAAATTTTGAGGAGAAGCTTGAATTATCTGAAGAGGAGAAAAGCTCACACCAAGAAGAAATAAAAAAACATATGATCACTCCAATTTCTTTCGATAAACAGAAAAGTAAGATAAGGATAAAGAAGGAAAAAGAAAAAAAGAAAACTTTGCATGAAAAGGCTGAAGGATTTGCCAATAAAATCGTCTCGACTGTAAATGGAAGCGCTCCTTTTTTTGGAGGGCTTGTTCCATTAATCCCTTTCTTTTTCGTACCTTATCCGAACTTCTTTACGTTTATTTTTTCTTTCTCAATAGTATTTGGAATGGTAATTTTCTTGGGAATTTTTTTAGGATATATAGCCCGAGAGTCAATGATAAAAAATGTACTTCATATGGCTTTAGCATCAGCTATCACGATTATTATCTCTATGATAACTTTAATCCTAACTCCTAGCTCACCAATATCTTAAATTATTAAAAAAAGGAAAAAAATATTAATTTTTTAAGTTAAATCTAAATCCATATATAATGCGGGATGATCTGATGCACTTCCTCCCGTATATCCTATATCAGATATAGAAGTATTTAATTCTGAAGAAATGAACATTTGATCTATTCTTTCTTGAGGAAGTCTTGAAGCCCAATTTAATGGCACATTTCCAATTGTATGGCCATCTGCAACAACCCAAGCATCATTAAGAACATTTAAGGTAATATTATATTGCGCTGTAAATGGAATAAAGTTGAAATCACCCATAAGAATTACATTTTGTTTTCCTGATATTTCTTTGAGTATATTTTCTTGTTGAACGATCTGGGATTGATCGAATGTAGCGTTTTCATAGTTCCCCAAATGAGTAACAAAAATATTGTAGGTAACACTTCCAACTGTAATTTGAGCTTCGATAGTTGCTGTCTGCTCCCCTTTACTTTCCATGTAAAATGTATGAGGATTTTTAATTGGCAATTTTGAAAGTAAAGCAATTCCAAAAGTTCCAGTTACTGTTTTAGGCCCAAAATAGGAGTAAAGGTTCAACCTTTCATTGATATATCTTACAATATCAGAATTACCACCAGAAATTCTACATGTATCCGATTCTTCTAATCCAATTATAAAAGGATTCAATGATTTGATTACTTGAAATTGTCCTTCAAAATTCTTATTTCCGAATTCATCATATCCTTGTTGAATATTATAAGATAAAATTCTAAGTGATGTAGGGGTAGTTGGTCCTGAGGGATATTTAAACTCTAATAAGGAGGCAGAAATCATTGACATTATACATAAAATAACTAAACTTACGGAAATTCCGATTTTAAATTTCTTACTAATAGTTAATTTCCGCAATAATCCTAAATTCTTTTTTCTAAGTATAGATATCGGCACCATAAAAGATATTCCAATTATAACATAGACAAGCCAAATCATATCTCGGAAAAAAGGTCCTATTAGCGGAATATAATCCCAAGCAATTGTAAAAACATTTGAAAAAATCATAGCTAAGAAGAAAAGCACTGCAATAGTGAAAGATCCTCCTAATTTTCTGGGAGAAGGTTTTCCCATAAGAATTGACTTTGAAAGGAAGGTGAAATCTATAAGAATAACAGGAAAGAGTAATAACATTATAATTAAAACTGTTTCTTGAAGTATTGATGTATTGAGCGCAAATACAGGGTATTCAGATACAAATATAAAATAAATTTGATTAAGCACAATGGTTAGGATTAGAAACAAGAGAAAGAGTAGGTTCCAAATAATAAGATAGCTTTTCTTGATTAGATTTAGAAGTGAAGGTTTGAAATATAGTAATAACCCAAAAATTGTTGTTAAAATGATAAGAATTGAAAGTATTAACACGTAATTCACTCCTGTCCATCTCGACAAGACTGTTGGACTGCTAAATGCAAAATATACTATGGTTAATATCCCCATTATGCCTAAACTTAATGCTAGTATCTTAAGAGTTCTTGAAGGTCGCGATCCCTTACTTTGATTCACTTTTTCATTTTTTATTTCGGGAGAGTCGAGATAGCCTTCTTGATGATATGACTTCATGTTGAAGACTAGTATAGCCAAAATTAACGCCAAAATCCATCCAATCCATTGAAAATATCCGAATATAGATAAATCAATCGTGGATCCTAAAATTCGTAAGAAGATTGAAGAGATTATGGCTATTGCTAACCCACTTCCCATTTTAAGAGCTCCTTCCTCACTATCTTTTTTACTAAGAAGATGAATAATCGAAGGCCAAAACATCATAAAACATACGAGTCCAATACCAGAAAGAATCATTTTCACTTGAGTTGGAAATAATGGTGCTAAAACTCTCATTATAACCATAATTTCTCCAATTAAAACAACTCCTATTAATGGTAATCTTCTTTTAAATAGCATTAGGATAATAGGTGTAAATAAAAATAACACTGCTAAAATGTTCTCATTAAGCTCTACTTTAATCAAGTTTAAAGCATAAATAGATTCTACAAATACAGAGATTAATTGAAGGAAAAACAGTAAAAGTATCGAAATGAGAATTAATTCAGAATAAAATTTTATGAAATTATTTTTAGAGATTTTCATATTATAAAATCTTATTATTTTCTATATAAAAGTTAGTCTTGGGAGAGTTAAAAATGAGTCTTTATATCTCAGTAAAAATATCTTATTTTAATCATCTTCTATTAATTAGAAGGATATGTCTCCACGAGTGAAAAGAAATTTTATAATAGGTTTTTCTTTGTTTAAATAGAACAACCTTAAAATAAAATTTATTTAAAAATGAACATTTTGAGAAATAAGTAAAAAAATAGTAGGAATGAAAAATAATCTTGACCCCGAAACAAGTTGTAGGAATCGATATTGGTTCACTGGCTACTAAAGTAGTTTTAATAAATGATGGAAAATTGGTTGATTATAAAGTAGAACGTTCTACTTATGATTTTAAGCGTGTAGGTAAGGAATTATTAGAGGAAATTTTAAAAAAGAACAATTTAACGAGAAAGGATATTGGAATTATGAGTACGGGATACGGTAGGAATACTATAAATTTTGCTGATGAACGCATAACAGAGATTACTGCTCATGCAAAAGGAGCTCAATATTTCTTTCCTGAAGCACGATCAGTTATTGATATTGGTGGCCAAGATAGTAAAGCCATTGTAATGTCTAAAAAGACTGGAAATGTAATCGATTTTCAAATGAATGATAAATGCGCCGCAGGTACCGGACGTTTTTTGGAAGTAATGGCCCATGCATTAGAGGTTCCCATCGAAGAGATGGGGAGTTTAGCACTTAAATCTTCTAATTCCGCATCAATCAGTTCAACTTGTACAGTTTTTGCAGAAAGTGAGGTTATTAGTCTTTTTGCACGGGGAACTCCAAAACAAGATATTGCCAGCGGTATTCATAAATCCATTGCTAGAAGAGTTGCCGGAATGGCAAAGCGAATTGGAGTTGAATCTCCACTTGTATTTACTGGTGGTGTAGCTAAAAATGTAGCAGTGAGAAAATACTTAGAGAAAGAATTGGGATTCCAGATAATCTTGCCTTCTGATCCGCAGATAATAGGTGCTTTAGGAGCTGCTTTAATATTAGCTGAAAATAAACCACTATAATAATCATTAAACTTTTCAAATAATATTAATCATAATATTAGAAATTGACAAATAAACTAGTCTTTATTCCCTTTTTTTCATTTCGGTAAATTTTATGTATAATTGAGTCTTTTTGTGAGTAATATAACTCAAAATATTTTTAGAATTACAATATGGAATCGTTAGAACTTTTAGTTGAATATAATGAATTTTTACGAGAACAAAAGCTTGAAGGTAAAAAAGTTATAACCTTTATCGCTCATGATAATATCCCAGAAGAACTCATAGATGCTGGAGGTTTTATACCACTTAGATTACAATTTGCGGGTGATGATGAGTTAATGAATCAAAGCCATAATTATCTTCCTCCGTCAACCTGTTCATTCGCTCAAAGTGCTATAGGTATGTTTGCTTTAAAACCTTCAAAGTTTAGATTCTTGGATGAAATAGATTACATAATTCTTTCAAATCATTGCGTTTCAGATATTTGTGCTTCAGAAATAATCTCTAAATATTTTGATGTGAATCGTTTGGATTTCTATGTACCATATACACGAAATAGAAATGCTATTAAATATTATAAATTGGAGCTTCTTAAATTACGTCAGCAATTAGAGAATATTAAGGGAGAAAATATACCAGATGCGTCAATTCTTGAAAGCATAGTTAAGTACAATGAATTTAAGCATAAATTAGGAGAATTAAATAATTTAAATATAAAAGGATCTGAAAAATTAAGAATGCTTCAAAAAGCAATACTTTTTGGCCCAAACATTCTCCCTGGAATTGATAAATTTATTTTGATAGCTGGATTGGTCATAACTATTTTTCACAGATTTTTGATGAAGAAACCCTAAAATCTTGTAAAAATCCAATTGATTTGTTTATTAAAAGGTTTAAAAATAATGCATATGGAGATCATACTGTTCCAGATCATATGAATAACAGAATTGACCATATAGAAAGACTCTTTTTAGAATATAGGGAAAAAACAGGAAAAGAATTAGGAGTCATAAATCATTCAATTAAATTTTGTGATCATATATCATTGAATGCACAAAAATTCAAAGGGAAGCTCCAAGAACGAGGGATTAAAGTCTTAAACCTTGAAAGAGACTATTCAAAGGCAAATCGAGGTCAATTATCTACGAGGATTGAAGCATATTTAGAGATGATATAATAAATGAGCGTTTTCGCAGAAGATGTTGTTAATTTTACTTCCGTTTTGAAGTTGGCATATAACTTTCTTGCCGGACGAGAATATTTGAAGAGGAAAAAATTTAGAGAACGAAAAAAACTGATTTCGGTCGCACTTCCTTTTTCTGACTTACCCTTCGCTGCAGGGGCTATCCCCACATTCCCAATAAGGATGGAAAAATTTAAAATAAATGCCTATTTGGCAGCTTTAAATTCTGCCACAAATTTATTCGGTTGGGATTTAACGTCTAAATTATTAGGATTTGTCAGGCAATTCGATGTGCTTAAGATAATTGATACTGTTTTGGATGATGTAATAGCTACGATAAATGAAAAATACAACGAGTTATACGAGGTAGGAATTCAACAGGGAATTCCGAGTGATTTTTGTTATGGGATAACGGGATTAGTGGGGATGCACGCTTCAAAGGGAAAAAATGTTGATGCTAATATGAATGTAACTATCAGATGTAGTGCATGGAATAAGTATTCTGAGTATTTACAAGATTTAGTTTCTCGACAAATTTGGGTTGATATTCCCCCTAGAAATATAGGTAATTCGAAAGAACTCCTAATGGAAAATATTAAAAATGCCATTAGCGAATTAGAAGAAGTAACTGGAAATGTAGTTTCAGATAATAGCTTAAAAAAGCAGTTCCGAATAGGAAATCAAATTAAAAGGTTTTATAAAACAGTTCTTTATGAAATTAGCATGTCTGATTTTTATCCGTGCAATCCAGCAACTTTTGCCGAAATTTTGGCTCTTTTAGGTTTGAGTTTTCAAGATTATAATTCGAATGCTCAAACATATCTAGAAAATATGAGTCATCTCGTAAATGAAATGCGAGAACGAATTAAAAAGAGAATGGGGATGGACGTTTCAAAGTTTCCGAGAATCCTTATTACTCCAGTGTTCGGCGGGTGGGAACCAGCAACGCAGGAAATCCTATACGATCTTGGTGGAAGAACATTATATGCAGATTGGGAAATATTAGGATTTTTAGAGGAGATTGATGTATCACCTAGTTCCGATCCTGTAGAGGAATACGCAAAATATCTGATGAATATTACAACTAAAGGAGTAGGATGTGATCAAGAAAGTCTTACTGATTCTTACGTTAATGGTGCTAAGAGATTAGAAGTAGATGGTCTGATTTTTAATCAAGTATTTGGATGCCATAGTATTTCAAATTGCTATTCGATGTTAAGAAATAAAATACGAAATGAGCTAGAGATCCCAACTACTGTGATAAATTTCAATAAGATCGGGGAAAATGTAGAACAAGTTAAAACAAGGCTTGGTGCTTTCATGGAAATGTTTATGTAATCATAATATTAAAAATTTCTCTAAATTATCGGTTTTTCCAATCATACTACCGCAATAAATACAAATTTTGGCTTATCATATTCGGTATAATTTGCAATAATATCTTTATCCTTTTCGTGATCTAGATCTATGAGAACTCATTGAGTCTTTTTTTATTTGTAATTGATTAGAAGTTAATAAATAGTGAAAAACTATTATACGCCAATTGATATAAAAATAAGAAGTAATTTAGAAAAAATTTTTCGTATTACTTAAAGAAGTCAGATGGTTTAAGTAGATGGGGTTCATCTTCTTCCTCTTCTTTCTCTTTCTTGCCTTTTTCATGAGGATCAACCCAACCTTCTTCTCCCCCAGTACTAGAAGTTGCTGTTGATCCACTGGGGGGTTTTAATCCTTGGGTTTGTAATTCTGGTGAAATTTCTTCTGGTTGTTGACCTACAACAATAGCTTCTGCAGCAGTGGGAATTACCCCCGATTTGAGAACCTTTAATTCACTTAATACCTTTTCTAAATTCATCGATTGAACAGATCGGTTCATTGTATCCATGATATCTTGTAAAGATTTTGAAGTTTCCCTTAAACCTTTAGGATTAATCCCTGTAAGGAGAGAATCAAGATTAGCATTAATATTTTCATTTAATTCATTTAATTTCTCTAAGACTGTTGACCAATGTTTATTCATTTGAGATTCAATAGCACCGATCATCTTAATTGTTTCATTCATAAAATTAACATGAGCTTCATAACGCTCCTCATCTTTAGCACGCAAATCAGAAATTAGCATTATTAATTTTCGGAGAGCTTCTTTCTCTTCACTCATTTTCTAATTTTTCCCACTTATACTTTTTTTATTATACAATAATAATGAGAGCTAATTAATTTATATCTTTTCCTTAAAAGTCTTTAAAAAAGGAAAAAAGGTAATTTAGCAATAAATTTTCACAATTATTTTTAATAGAAAATAGGATTTAAAATTTCTAACACAAAAGTAATTATTTTTTAAGATAAATAATATTCAGTAGAACATTTAATGTGCTGATTCATCTTCCTCCATAACACCAAATTTATTGCCTTCCGTATCTTCGAATGTTGCCATATATCCTACTCCTGGAACAGTGTGTTTAGGATTAGTGATTTTTCCACCATATTTTTTTATTTTTTCTATAATTTCATCAAGAGATATTACACCAATTGTATTAACTATAGACATATCAGAATTTTCATTTTTTGATAAACCGCCATCAATTCCTGGTTCATCTTCATCTCCAGTATTTATTAACCAATAAGCGATAGGTCCATCCCATTTCGTAAATTTCCAATTGAAAGTCTTCTTATAAAAATTAATTGCTCGTCTAATATCCTTGGCTTCTATATCAAAATGGATTATTTTTGGCACTATTAATTCACCTAATAATTATACTTTAAAATTTTGTAAGGCTTTAAAATACTTTTAAGAGATAGTATTTAAAAAAGATAATTATTCCCATTTTAAAATAATAAAAAACTTTATTAGTGAAATTATTACATTATCTTCTAAATATCAATGAGGTTGAATTCAATGGGATTAACAACCAGAGAATTTTATGTAAAAGATTTAGTAATAGATGATGAATATGGAGTGATTAAATCTGATGCCACAATAGAAGAAGCGGCAAAATTAATGAAAGAGTTAGGTGTACCGGATTTGGTGGTGTTAGATGAAGAACAAAAAGTTATGGGTATTATTGCTGATTTTGACATTATTCAAAATATCCTAGCCGAAGGTTTAGATCCAAAAACCACAAAGGTAGATTCGGCTATGTATGTAATAACACCTGTATCTTTAGAAACACCAGTTAAAGAAGCTTTTGAGCGAATGAGAGACTTACAAGTAAATGTCGTACCGGTAATTAAAAATGGAAAATTATTAGGAGTTTGTACAATTCAAGATTGTTGGAGTTATATCCCCGATGAAAATGTAGATATGGTCGGCTTAATTCCTGTAAAAAATACAAAGGCTTTCGAATTTTGGTTTGCTAGCGTATTTAGTGTTATTTCTGTGATTCTTGGAATAATTTTACCATTAGCAGGAGTTTATGGATTTTTTATTGCAGCACAATCAGATTTACTTAGTTTATTTAATACCTCAGAATTAATTGGAGGAAATGTGACTTTTTACATCTTTCAAGCACGCGGAATTCATTTCTTTTTTCCATATTTAGATTTAGTACAAGCAAATGGACCAATATGGGTTATCATTTTTATAAATAGCCTTTTACTCCTTATCTTTGGGATAATTGGAATGATTTCAATCTTATACACTTCTTTCTGTGATATGAAGCATATTGAAACAAACAAATATATTCGTATAGGTTTACCATTATTAATGTTGATATTTATGATCTTAGAATGGATTCTACAATCTATCACTTTAGCTATCGCTGTTCCTACCATCCCATTTCAAGTGGATGCATTAGGCTTAGCAATGTCCATAATTTCTATGATTCTCATTATTATTGCAATTAATAGAGATTATCTTTTTAAAGATGTTGGATTTTCTAATGTAAAAGATAATGAGGTGTGATAATAGGGATGCCACGTGGAGGCGGGAGCAGAGGTGGAGGATTTAGAGGTGGAGGGATTGGAGGGGGCGGTTTTAGAGGCGGAGGATTTAGAGGTAGCCCAGTTAGTTTTCGAAGTTCAAGTATTCGATCAAGCGGTCGCCCTTTTGGTCGTACAGGATCTACAAGGATCGTATCTAGATCTCCAAGCGGGCCATATAGGCATAACTACTATCGTCCTCGTAGACATTATTATGGGTATTGGTACCGACCTTGGTATTATCGTTGGTGGTATTCTCCATGGTGGTCCGGTTATTGGTATCGTCCATGGTATTATTCTCCTACTTATGTCGGAGGAGGCATTGTGGTTGGAATTTTAATTCTTCTAATAGTTTTACCAATCTTTGGAGTAGCTCTTTGGTTTCCTTTTACTGATGCAAATGCTTCTGGAGCTGTAACTTACAGATCAACAGAACAAATTTATTATAATGAATATTGGTATGAATACGAACATATTGAAACAGGAAATGATATAACTTATAGTATTCAATCTTCATCTGCATATATCAGCTTTGCAATTTGGAATCATCCTTTTGAGGATTTTTCAAGGATTAATAAACCCGGCTCTGAGGTAGATAGCGTAAGTCTTAATGTAAATGGATATGAGACATTTTGGTTGTTTTTACGTCCGGGATCTTCAATAAATTATGAATTCAATGCTTCGGGTTTAATAGATTTTTTTCTAGTAGATGCTTATAATTTTAACGAATGGAATAATTATGGAAATCCATCTTATATAAAGCTCGCAGAAAATGTAAATGAATCTAGTGGTTCTTACACAGTAAATATAGCTAAAGATTATTATTTGGTTTGGTATAATGAAAACGGATCAACAAAGCAAGTAGATTTTAATGTAAATTATGTCGCAGCAGATGTGGTGGACTTTTCTGAGGCATCGCTTTCTATTGAAAGCGTTGAAAGTGTCTCTCAAAATACTTTTACAGTGCCAAGCGAAGGTGACTGGTATTTCTTTGTATATTTTGATCCAATGAATTCTCCAGAAGAATCAACTTATATAACCTTTGATGTTACCTATCAGACGGGAACGACTTACGCAGACCATTGGATCTCTGCAAGTCCAATTATTATCGGTATCATTGTACTTATAATTATTATTATCATTATAGCTTATGTTGCAAGACAGAGTCAAAAAAAGAAGCAATTAAAAGCAAAAACCACTGAAGAACCAAAAAAAGCAATAGAAGAACAGCCAGAAAAAGTTCAGGAAACTGCCGCTCCATCCATTAAGAAGTGCATTAGATGTGAAACCAATCTAAAACCCGGGGCAAAATATTGCCATAATTGCGGTTGGAAAGTAACAGGAAGACAAACAATTCCAACCAATATTACAACACCACCCACCAGTAAAATATGTTCCTTTTGCGGTTCGGAATTAAAATCTGGAGATAACTTTTGTAAATACTGTGGAACTGAAGTTAAAAAGTAAAAAATTTTATA
>JARRLT010000107.1:0-8045 GCA_037386725.1 Promethearchaeota archaeon | reverse complement strand
CACGTCAGCATCAAAAGGCTTACGCAATATTTTCAAGTCTGAGGGAACTGTCTGTGCTGCATCGGTGTAGCCAGTGGTAAGTATGACCGGCACATCGGGAAAGCGCGTGCGAATTTCGATTGCCAAGCCGACACCATCAATTGTGCCTGGCATGACAATATCAGTGAACACAAGATCCACTTTCGTGCCGCCCGATAGCAGTTTCAATGCGGACTCCCCTGACTCTCGATAAATCGGCCAGTAGCCGAGATGTTGGAATAAAGATGATGTCACTTCTGCCACCTCGGGACTGTCATCGACGATGAGAACTACCGGACGCTTTTGTCCAACGTCCTCCTGCACGGGAACTTCCATGCCAGCAATTTTTTCTTCGAAACTATACGGAAGATAGATTGTAAGCGTTGTCCCTTGTCCGACCGCACTTTCAGCTTTTACGGTTCCGCCAGCCTGATGGGCAAAGCCGTATACCTGAGACAAACCAAGCCCCGTTCCTTTGCCCACTTCCTTCGTCGTAAAAAACGGGTCAAAAATTTTCGAGAGTAAATTCGGCGGAATGCCCGTGCCGGTATCATGGCATTCTATTGCCACAAGCGGCCCATTCAGTGCAACAGGCAGAACATGATCACTCGTTACATTGGAAACGGACAAAGTGAATGTGCCACCACTCGGCATCGCGTCGCGAGCGTTAACAGCGATATTTACGATAGCGAGCTCGAATTCAGAAAGATCGATTTTGACCGGTCGTACATCCGGCTTTATTTTTTCGTGGTATATAATATTTCCCCGAAGAGAGCTCTGAATCATTGTGCGCATATTTTTTATGCAGTCGTCCAAATCGACAATTGTCGGGCTAAGTTGTTGACGACGGGAAAATGTAAGCAATTGGCGCGTGAGACTCTCTCCTCGTTTCGCCGCAGCGTGGGCCGCGTGATACCCGCTCTTCATCGCATCCCCCGTGAGCAGTTTATTGATATGACAGGAGAGCTTCCGGATATATTGGTGGCATGTGTTGGTGGCGGAAGTAATGCTGCCGGACTATTTACTCCATTTTTAAATGATCCTGTAAAAATGTATGGTATTATTTCATTCATTCCTTTGATTCTTATTTACGATAAGTTTTTTTAATTTTTCCTTTAGAAATGCCATTACTTTATTTGAATTTGATTAAATCCTTGAACTTAAAATTCTGGTTTAAAGTTTTTCATCCAAAAATTACAAGAAATTTTTTTATTTATTCGATGTTTTAATAACTAAAGAAATATTTTCGTGAAGTTATATATGAGATCCCGAAAGCCTTATTTAATTTTTTGGCCACAATATTTCGACGCAAAGCGAAGTAGAAATGAAGGAAGACGCTTACCGAAAAAATATGCGATCGAAAAACCAAACATAAAGGAAATAGCAAAAGCCGCGATCAAATTAGGATATAAAACGCAAATTGAAAGTGCGTTAAAATATCCACGTACTTGGTGGGATAATCCTGGAAGAGTCTTAGTAAATACTCAAGGAAAAAAGAAATCAAAAACATTAATCGAAATTGCTAAAGAAATTAAAAAGATACGAGCTAAATCATAATCATGCATGAATTTGCGTTTGCTTATAATATTTTCCAAGTAGCCGAGGAAACAGCTAAGAAATATAATGCAAAAAGAATTACAGAAGTTCTTCTTGAAATCGGAGAACTAACTCTTATTGTTCCTGAACTCTTAAAAATGTCTTTTGAAATGGCCACCCAAGGATCAATTGCAGAAGGAGCTGAATTAGTAATTAAGATAGTCCCTGGAGAAATAAAATGTCGAAAATGTGGAGAGATTTCAACCGTAACATTGAATGAGGAGGCAAAATTAACCGGTTTACAGTTATTTCAATGTAAACATTGTGGAAGTAAGAATACAGAAATTCTTTCGGGGAAGAAGGCTAATATTAAAAATATTAAAATTCAAGAATAATATTAAACCTTTTTTAGTTACGATACAAAATTAACTTCTTAAAAATCATCATTTATTTAAAATTTATAGAAAAACAATACTTAAATTAGATTTAAACACACACCTTTTTTTAATTACCCAAAAACATTTAAAAAGGTTTTCCAAAGTATTACAACCCTTAATAGTAAATTTCTCATACTCTACTCCCACAAAACAATAGGTTTAATACAAAAAAATAATTTAAATTCTCGACAATTATGTAAAATATGGAAAACAAAAAAATTGAAGAAAGTCAAACAAAAATTACTGGATTTTTCGCTCGAAAATTTAATCCATTCTATTCTTATCGACATTTTCGACATTTGAATAAGAATAAATTATTCAATATTAACCCTATTAGAATTAATGATAATGAAGAGCGGTTAGTTTTACTTGATAATCAGAAATATGTTCCCTTTTTACAAATCTATAGGAAATCAACTAATGATTATCCGATAAAGCCTGGAGCAATATTTGCAGTAATTTTTCACAGTGATAGTTATACGGTGGAAAAAGGGCTGAAAATTGCCCAGAAAAGAGTA
This sequence comes from Promethearchaeota archaeon, assembly GCA_037386725.1. Classification (GTDB taxonomy): domain Archaea; phylum Asgardarchaeota; class Lokiarchaeia; order Sigyniarchaeales; family SOKP01; genus JARRLT01. The sequence goes on along the minus strand of JARRLT010000107.1, from coordinate 5,536 downwards.
GCATTATTTGCCGGGCTCCCTGGATTTCAAGCAAAAACATATTATGTATGTCTTGAAAGTTCATGGTATGCAGGACTTTACTGTTGGGAATCGGTGGAAGCTGCCAACAGATATGCACATTCTTATGCTTATACGATTATGAGTAAAAGATCATCTAAACACAAAGTAAAATATCAAATTATTGACATCACTAAAAAATCTATCGTACATCCCTATTGGAAACAGAATTATGAAGAGATTCTCGAATTAATTGGTTGGAAGAAAATTTCTTCCTCTGAATAATTCAAATGGGTAATTTCAAAAAAGCAACTTGTTTATTCTACTTTCTTAATCTGCTAAAATCTGTCTTTTTTCTCCCAATAATTAAATCCTATTATTTATCAAAACCTTATCTCTTTTTAAGATAATACTAAAAAAAGATGGATGTAAGATAATCTATAATGACTATTTCCGTGAAGATTTTAAGAAAATGAGCAAGAACTGCTTATTAGATGGATTAAGCTATTATAAGTGAAAAATTAAATGTAAAAAGAATTCATAAATAAAGAGAATCAGATAAAAAGTTTAGATCAAAATTCCGTTAAGTACACCATGTTGACCTGGGCGACTTGTTATCTCAACTTTTCCAAGTTCCGTTTCAACTACTGCGCCTTTGGTTAAAATATGGCGTCGATTTAAATCCTTGGACGCTTTATTACTTTCAAATCTTAAGATTTTCACTTTTTGACTTTTATTTGTACTTGGATCGGTTACATTGATCTGAGTGGTGGAAAATAATTTTAATTTATAGTTACCTCCTAAGATCCTTTGCTTTTTCTTATGTTCTTTCCCAATTTCAGTATTTATAGGAGTTCTACTTAATTCATGCTTACGTTTTTTTCGAAAATACTTATATTTCTTTCCAGTGAACTTCCTTTTGCTTCTCGCTTGACTTCGTGCCATTAAAATCAATTAAATTTTATTTATTTATATTGAATTAAATATGGGATTTCTTTAAAATTTTTGTGTTCTCCATTAAATTTCCTCGAATATTCTATTATTAATAAGTTGTGAATTAATTCGATTTAAGAACTTTCATAAGTCTCAATAATCTAAATATATCTTTTGAATAATTCAAAAATCGCTAAATCCATGAATAATTCGAAATAATGGCATTAATATTATAAAACCAATAAATTAATTTACAAACTATTCACTATTCTAAAATATAATATTAAGTTTATCCTAATTACATTTTCTAGTTGAAAAATATGGAAAATAAAGTTGATTTACAAAACCTAAACCAAGAAACAATAGATAGAGTAGTTAAATCTGGAACCACAACTGTGGCAATTATGGTAAAAGATGGTGTGATTGTGGGTACAGAATCTCAAGCAACAGCAGGATATACTGTTGCATCAAAACAAGCACAAAAGTTATTTAAAATAAATGATCTTACAGCAGCTACTATCTCTGGAGGGGTAGCAGATGCTCAATACGTAATAAACCAAATCCAAGCACTTTCTCGACTTAAAGAAGTTGAAGATGGTGAAGTACCAGATCCTAAATATATTGCGAACATAACCCGAAATATTCTCTTTTCTGGAAGATCCTACTATCTTGCAATGATGATTATCGGTGGATATTCAAGAAAATCTCAGAAAGGAAAATTATATGGAATTGATTTATTAGGAACATTATTTGAGGAAGAAAACTTTCTAGCATTTGGTTCTGGATCTCCATTTTCATTAGGTGTTTTAGAAGCTGATTGGAAAAACGGAATGTCTAAAGAGGAAGGTATCGAACTCGTAAAAACAGCTATTCATAGTTCCAAGGAAAGAGATTCAGCGAGTGGTTATGATATCCAATTATGTTACATTAATAAAGATGGATATCAAAAAATCCAATAAATAGAATTTTCAATTCATTTTTTCTGAATTATTAAATTTATTTGTACTATTTCTCCATTATGATAAAGAAATGCTTTAGCTTCGTTATTAGAAGCATCCATAATTAACCAAACCGAACGCTTAAATGGATTTTTTAATTTTTTACCAGCATACTCTACACTAAATTGATCCAATCTTTTCATATTTTTTGAATCAATCCCACTTGGATAATTTCCTGAGGGATGAGAATGAAAAATGCTTACTAACTTTAGCTTATACTCATCATAAAATTCTTTATATATTTTATTCAGAATTTCTACATTCTCCATCAAGAATGCTATTGGGCTTTTATGGTCTGATTGAAAACATTTAAATTTTTTTCCAAGATACTTATAAAAATAATCATTATCTTCACTAGGATTTTTTATCTCTTCTATATCTCCAAAAATCAAACCGCAAGCTTCATTAGGTTGAGCTGAATTAACACATTCCATAATATCTTCTAAAACTGACTTATCTATAATTAATTTAATGTCTTTTTCCATTTTCAATTTTTATCATCTCATACAAGAGTTAAAGCTGCATTTAATGCAGTTAATCTGGCTTTTTCTTTTGTATTGCCTAATCCTATTAATATTACATCATTTTTTTCCAATTTTAAATCTTGATCGGGTTGGTTAATTTCAGTTATAAAATATTTTAATATTTTATGATTAACCTCTATTAATTCAATCTCTTCTGCATTTTTAGATATAGGGGGAAAAATTAATTTTTTTCCATCATAAATCAAACAAGTGGCGCCATAACCGTCTACTTTAATAGCAGCATCTCTTTGTTCAATACCGCTGTGTACTTGATCAGATGCAGATTTTACCAAACAATAGAAGGTCGCAATATCTCCATAATCAATAGTCAATTCTTCTAAAATTTCAGTATTTCCTTCTTTTAATAATGGAATCTTCTTTTTAATTTTATTTAAGAAATCTATTCCCTTCTGAGTTAGGATATGACCTTTTCTGTTATTTCTATCAGGAATAGTAATGAACTCTAAAATTTCATTTAATTTTGTGACTAAGGATCTTGTGGTCCCGGATCCAATTAAAAGTTCTTCTTTTAACCGATATCGACCTATCCCTTCAGGATTTTCATTAAATATATATAGAGCTAATATTATATGAACTAACTCAAAAGTAGGTTTTATTGTAGTACTTTCAAATAACTCGTCTAGATCTTCAAACATTCTTTCAATTAATATAATAATTTATTGTTTTAAAAAATTTTAAGATAAAAAGGTCAAAATTAAAATAAATCACTACTTACATATAACTTATAAAAAGGATTCAATTATACATGATTTAATTGTTTTTGAAGATCTAGACGCAAAAAAAGGTTTCTCAGAGTCTCTTTCAGAAAAGGTAGAACATATTGATCAAGAAAATAAGATCAAACTCGTCAACGATTTAAAAGCATTCGGTGATAAATACAGATATTCTGTACTTATAATAAACGAAAGCTTAGCTCCAATTTATCAAGTAAAAATCAAAGTAAACTATCCGAGCTTTCTAAACCTTACTCGATCTTCTCCTCCAACAATAATCATTAGTTTTCCTAAATATGGTAACTCCAATGGTTCCGAAAGCTTAAAAGAATTTACACTTCAGTTTGATCAAATAAAAGCAACGGATACAAAACGAATGAATTTTTATTTTAATCCTTTACAATCTAAACAAGAAGGAATAATTAAAACCTTTACAACCTTTTTGAATGCAGATGAATTTGTAAGAATTTTGAATTCTGACCCTATTATTGTCACAACTAAACCTATTTCAATTGAACCCAAAATTATACCGACCACATACATCTCCGAATTTCTTAATTCTCCAGGAAGTAAAAAAGCAATCAAAAGTGTAGGAATTGTAAGTAAACAAAAATATGATCCTACCTTTTATTTTAATCAAATTGAAGTTATAATTAGGATAAATAACTTTCAAAAGATTGCAAAAGATGAAGGAAAGAAAATTTGTTGGTATTTTGGCAAGCATGTGGATACAAATGAAGATATTCTAGTAATTGGACAAGTAAGTGAAAATAAAGTCGAATGGATTGCTTCTTCGAAGAATCCTTATATTTTAGTTTCCTTATTGACCTATTTTTTCGATGATTTAAAAACAAGGTTATTAAGAATGGGAATTATTAATTCTTCAAATGATATTCATGATTTAAGCTGCAAGAATTGTGGATATGTTCTCCCAAAGTTTCCCAATAAAGGGGAAATCATTGTATGTTCTAACTGTAAATTAGAACAACTAGTTTGGTAATTGAAATTTTCTTTCTTAAAAATCTTTGATGTAATAATTTTAATTCTTTAAAGTATTTTCCAAAATATTATATTTATCGTATATTTTACTAAAAATGGCTCTCAGAGAAATATTAAAAGAACATAAGAAAAAAATCTTTCTCATAATTTTATTTATATTGCCATTTATTATATTAATCCCTGGAAATTTTAGAATTATTAGTCCTCTTTTAGGTAAGACCTCAGGATATGAGGTTGTGATTGACCGCGTTTCCTATACAAGTGAAGGTTTCGCAAATAATCAATCTAATTTAATAATTGGTAATTTATATCAACCTACACCAAAATACTCAAATAAGACTTATCCAGCTATAATTTTTTGTCCTGGATATTCTCTTGGCTTTGGAAAAGAAACTTCAAAACGATGGGCCATTGAATTAGCTAGGAGAGATTTTGTTGTATTGTCAATTGATTTGCCTGGAAATGGAATGAGTATTGGCAATATGGACCTTCTTCCCAGATCTGATCTTGAGCCAAAAATTATTCAAGGAGCTATTAACTATTTAAAGAATCTTAGTTTTGTGGACTCGAATGATATTGGATTACTTGGTTATAGTTATGGTGGATCTGCAGTTCTATTAAGTAGCGGTATTCTTGGTGATCAGATAAATGCTACTGTATCCTTAAATGGATTTGCTAATTTTACAAATTGGTTGATAAATGGCATTCTACCTAGTTTAAACATTGATTTTAAAGTCTATTCTGATAATATAACATTACTTAATATGAATGATCAGCCAATTACCCCTCAAAATATTCATGAAATAGATAATTTATATGGATTATTCCGCGGAGATACAAGTACTATAAATAACTTAATTATACCTAATTCAACAGCACTGAATCGAACGTTTTTAAAAAAGTTCAATGCAGTAGATTACTTACCAAATGTAAGAAACGATTCGGTAATGTTTATACACTCTCTTTATGATACTACCTTTCATAATACAAATCAGTCCGGACAAGGATATAAGTCTATTATATCTCATAACAAAACGGCTTACTATATTCCGGTGAAAGATGGACACGACTTTACAAAAGATCCCAATAGAACGGTAGATTATTGTACTATTAATTTTTTTGAAGAAAAATTGAAAAATGTTTCATTAGGGGAAAATTGGGCTTCCCCTCTAGCAAAATATTCTCAAAAACGAAACATTACTCTTACAACCGACTTATATCCTTTTTCTTCCCTAATGATCCAAAATGGGATTCTATATGGTTTTTCTTTTCTTCCTTTTATCGGATTCATGTATATAATCTATCAAGAAAAGAAAGTTTCTACAAAGAGAGCTATGATAGATAAAGAAAT
>JARRLT010000106.1:0-15612 GCA_037386725.1 Promethearchaeota archaeon | reverse complement strand
TCCGTAAACAACCTGAACTCTTTGAAGAATTTAACACCGATGGTTTTGAAGAAGTCATAGAAGAACTTACGATTCCGGAGCATAAAAGAAAGAAGAAAGGCAGAGCTCGAGGATTAGGAAAAAGAAAAGGAACAAAAACAGCACGTACTCCCAAAAAGAAAGCTTGGATGAAAAGAATCAGACCAATAAGAAGAGAATTAAAAAGATTACGTGATAGAAAACAAATTACTCGTAATGTCTATAGAAGTCTTTATAAGAAATCTAAAGGGGGCATGTTTGAAAGTGTCGCCCAATTAAAGAGATATATTAAAGAGAATGATTTATTAAAAAGAGGTCGTTAAAATGGCACACGGTCCAAGATATCGAATTCCTTTTAGGAGAAGAAAAGAAGGTAAAACTAATTATCATAAAAGATTAAAATTATTAAAATCAAGAAAGTTAAGAGCTGTAATACGAGCTTCTACTAATAATATTACTGTTCAAATCGTTCAATCAAGACTAGGTGGAGATAAAGTTATGATTTCTGCTTTCTCTAAAGAATTAAATAAAAAATTCGATTGGAAAGCTAATACGGGGAATATTCCCGCGGCATATCTAACAGGCTATTTAGCTGGGATTCGATCAAAGAATAAGGATATAGAAGAAGCGATTTTAGATTTAGGGATTTTTTATCATAGGAATAGAACAATGGCAGCATTTAAGGGACTTTTAGATGCGGGTATTCAAATCCCTCATCGAAATGAATTCTTTCCTGAAGGTTTAGAGGAAAGATTAGATGGATCTCATATTGAGAATTATGCTAAAATTCTGAAGAAAGAAGATCCAGAAAAATATGAAAGAATATTTTCAGCCTATCTTGATAAAAAAATAAATCCTGCGAAAATTTCAGATGATTTTTCAAAAATATTAAAAAAATTAGAAAGTAATGCTTAATGAGTGAGTTAGATGAGTCATAAAAGAAATGCAGAAGAATGGATCCCGAGAACTAAATTAGGAGAATTGGTAAAAGAAGGTCTTATTACTCTGCCAAAAATTTATAGTAATAATTTAGTAGTAAAAGAAAAAGAAATTATTGATGAATTATTACCACAACTCCAAGAAGACGTCGTAACTATTAAAATGGTTCAATTGATGACTGCAAGTGGTCAGAGATCACGATTTAAGGCGGTAGTTATCGTTGGATCTGATGGATTCTTAGGGGTTTCCGCAGCAAAGAGTCGTGAGGTAGGTCCAGCAATAAGAAAAGCTATTGATAAAGCAAAACTATCTGTAGTTCCAATAATACGAGGATGTGGTAGTAAAGAATGCGGATGTGGAGGAACTCATAGTATTCCTTTTCGGATAAGTGGAAAATGTGGTTCTGTAAAAATTGAATTAATTCCTGCACCCGTAGGCGTTGGATTAGCTTGTGCGGACAAGGTTAAGCAAGTGTTAAAATTAGCTGGCATTGAAGATATTTGGAGTAAAACTTTTGGAGATACGCGAACAAGTGAAAATTTAGTAAAAGCCACTTTTGACGCACTTAAAAATGCCCACAAGTATAATTTTAACATTTAAAATTAAACAAAAATGGTGAAAATATGATGGCTAAAAAGATATCGAGAAAAAAAGTAAAAGCACAAGAAATGAAATTTGAACCAAAATTACTTTTTGCTATACGTATACGAGGTAGCCCTGGAATGAATCGTAAAATAATGGATACTTTGAATATGTTACGAATGAATAAATTAAATCATGGTGTTCTTATTTGGGGAGAAAAGAGCCAATTAGGGATGTTGAATAAGTGTAAAGATTATATTGCTTACGGTGAAATAAACGAGAAAATTCTAATCAGATTACTTCGTGTAAGAGGAAGAGTAGAAGGTAATAAACCTCTTACTGATGAACATATAAGGAATTTAACAAACTATAAATCTGTTAAAGAATTAGCTTCTGCTTTACATAAAGGAGAGGTAAGATATAAACCGAAAGAAATTGAAAAAATTAAACCTGTCTTTCGATTACATCCTCCAAGAAAGGGACATCGAGGTTCTGTGAAAATTCATTATGGTGCAGGTGGTACCCTTGGTTATGTTAATAATTACATTAATGAACTTGTTTATAAAATGATATAAAGGTGGTTATTATTCCTAGAAAACATAAAAAGAAAACCAGAAAGAAGCGTGGCTCTCGAACTATTGGATATGGGCGAGTAGGCCAACACAGAAAAACTGGTCAAAGAGCAGGTAGAGGAAAAACTACTCAATGGAAAAAGAGTAAAAAAAGTTATTATCTTAAACAAAAAGAACTTGGGTTTCCGGATCCTGATTGGGAAATGGGAAAACGAGGATTTAAGCGTCCTCAAGATGTGATAAGACGTTCTAAAGTTAACACAATTAATGTAAAGGATTTAGATTTAGATATCGACAACTACTTAGAAAAGGATTTTGTTGAAAAGTCAGGCAAAACCTATACTATTAATTTAGAAAAGATGAATATCCAAAAGGTTTTAGGAAGAGGTAACGTAACAAAGAAACTTAATATAACCGTAGAAAAAGCTTCAAAACGTGCGGTTGAGAAGATTGAAGAAGCTGGCGGAAAAGTTACTCTAATTTCAGAATCCGAATAATATCTAAAACAATTTTTAATTTTTTGATTTTTATATTTATACAATTCAAATCTGATTCTATAAAAATTTAAGATGAGAAATTTTTTCTTTCTTTTAAGTATTAAAATTATCCCTTTTTTTAAGAAAGAATTTTGTAGATTAGTTGTATTAACCCAGGTAAAATAAAAGTAAATCCAATAACGTTCCCTATTAAATGTATAATGGTGAAAGGTGCACCAGTTATTAAATAAGGGATAAATACATCCATATTACCAAAATTGGTAATTGCTATAACCAATGTTGAGAGAAAGTCATAGAAAGTTGTTAGGATTCCACCAATAATTCCAAATATTAATATGACAGGTAAAATGTATAGATCCTTTTCTGGTTGGAAAAAATTATATTTAGAAATAACATTTTTAACTTGGCCTCCTAAAAATCCTGTTAGACTATAGAAAAATAATTGAAATGTTAATAATGGTAAAGGGGAAGTACCAAGTGGATTAAAAAAGGTAAATATAAATGAACTCATAAATCCAATAATTAAACCATCACGCTTGCCCATAATAAATCCAGATAAAAAAATCATTAAAGTAAATACTTCGATATTAGGAATTGTCGCTAACATATATCCTAAAACGATAGATAATGCTGTGAAAGCACTTATAAGGGCAAGTCGAAAGGACTTCTTTTTTAGCCATAACGAAATATTTTCCTTTTCCTGTTGATCTTTATAACCAACTTTGCTCTCAGAGGTGGTATCTTGTTTCAATTTTACTTTACTGGACATTTTCGATCGACTATTAATTATTTTTCATTTATATTATATAAACTAGGCTAGCTTTCCTAGGTTAAGTTACCTATTATAAATTATATTCAAACCTATTTAAAATTTTATTATTATAAAACTAAATAATAATGAATGAATTCTACCTAAAAATTATAGACCCCCTACAAGGGTAGTTATCTAGTGACTAAAATTTTTTCACAAGAATCATTCTTTTAAATTTTTAGGAATTTTCTAAGATAATTATATTATGAGCTCGTATATATGATTTGTACATGAGTTTATAACATTGAAGAGGCATCCTCATCCACCTCCTCCACCGGCCTGTTTTCATTTGGGATTAGATTAAGATATTATTACTTTATTTTAAACATTACTGCACTTTTAAGATTGAAATTTATCAAAAGTTGAAAAAATAGTATTCTCAACTCATTGAATTTTGTTATAGAGGAAATATATTTTACTTATTTATAATGAATTTAAATAAACAAATTTTAAATAGGGTAAAAAATAATTAATAATAGGTTAAGTTTCCTAGGAAACCTAGCCTAATTTATAAAAAATAAGGAAAAAAACTGATTTAATTGAAAGCACATCACCCTATAAAACCAATTATATTGATTTTAGTACTTACACTACCTTGCTTTTTAATAATTAACATAATTCCTGATGCTTATATGAAACCTTATAATTCCGCATCAGATACGTATTATCAAGGCTTAGATTTAAATAAAGAATACACCTATAATATTACACAATTTCAAGGGCCATTAAATTGGCTGGACTTTAATTGGAGTTCAAAATATAATGTTTCAACCAATACCGGTGGTCAGCTAAAAGTTAATTTTACAGGTTTCTACCAAAAAAATCCTCAAGATACCTATAATCTTTTTCAAAGTCCAATACCATTTATGGATATTAAATTTTTTCAATTGAAGAACAATCTTTTAGAACTTAATCATACTTTCTTGAATGTTTCAAATGGAGAAGTTGCAATGAATCTTAATTTGGGATATAATTTATTTAAATCTGGCTTTCTTATTCCATTAAATAATTTAACATATCTTCAAAATCAAGCATATATTCAAAACAATGGATATTTTGCGGGGAAAATTACTGTGGAAGAAACTTATAACTTGATTTCATTTGATTTTCAACAAAAAAGTGGATTTCAAAATACTAATTTAGTTTATGATAAGGAATCGGGAATTTTGGTTTCGGCCAAAACTTCCGCGGGGAATTATTCCTTAAATATGTTTTTAGTAAACTATTCACTACATTCGGGCGACTCATTTCAATATAATGTAAATAAATTTGGGAATGCAACTATGTGGTATAATTTAACATTCAAGTATAAAGATTTATGGGAAACTAATGAAAACGGGACAATTATGATTAATTATACAGGAAAATATCTCAAACCAATGGATTTATATAATGATGTTTTTCCTGCAGATTTGAAAAGAGCGTGGTTTGGAATAGAGATCCTTTACAAGGGATTTTATAATTCCATTCCTATCCTTTCGTTTGATAATATTACTAATAGAGAAGCGGCAATTAATATGATGTTAGGATTCAATGATTTTCAACCTGGATTTTTTATCCCCAAAATAAATAACATAACCTATCTCAAACAAATAATAAAATCACAGTCCAATGGTTCTGCTAAAGGAGATCTCGTTTTAAAACAGACAAATTTGACTTTCTATATAAATTTTAAACAAAAGGGAGGTGGTCAAGAGACAACTCTATTATATGAGAAAAAAACGGGCTTGCTTCTTTATGCAAATACAAAATTTGGAGGATATCTGATAAACATGATAAGAATCTCCCTCATCTTCGATTTAGGGTAATCTAAATAAAATTAAGCATTTACCCGCTGCAGATCTGTGGCGGGTTCTTACTTTGAACAGGATATGCTGTGTATTTAAGTATCAAAACAAAATTTATAATATTCATTTTGATTGGATTTATTTCCTTTTCAATGATTAGTCTCTACTCTTTGGGTGTTCTTAATTTAGGATTATCTAATCAAAACCAAGGAGGAAATGAAGTTCATCAAATTAATTTAATTGTAGATTATAATAATGGAACAATCAAGGAAAAACAAAATTTTACTCTTTCAAATGGAAAAACTACTGCTTTTGACGCATTAAATAAATGGTGCGATGTTAGTTATGTACATTATGTTAATATGGGAATCCTTGTAACTGCTATTGATGGAATAAGTGGTAATTGGGTTTATTCAGTTAACGGGACTCAACCATCTGTAAGTTCAACAAAAGTGTACTTAACAGATAATACTACTGTAAAATGGTGGAGAATTAGCGGATAAACAAATTTTTTATAATTCTTATGTTTCTAATTTATCTAATAAAGGTTGCATTATTCTAAATGCTTTTCTAACTTTATGTAAGTAATAAGCGAGTTTATAATATTTAGGACAATTAGTAAAAAGCATAAAATCCCCCTTTTTTGAAACAACAATGATTGTATACCCTTTTGTTCCTCGAATTGTAATATCTTTTAATTCACCTTGTTTTAATCCATCACTAATCTTTCGCCCTAAAGAAATTAAGGTCGCTGGAGAAGCACTATAAATATCTGCAACAACATCTGAAGTTTCAGAACTTGCAATTCTAAGTCCTGTTTTCGAAACTATTGCAGTTCCTTCCAAATCTGTAGAACTTTCTAATGCCTCGAGACTTCGCATTAAACTAGCTAAAACTTCTTTATTAATACCTTTGAGTTCTGACGCAGCCATTTTTGCAAACCTTATTATAAAATATATAATGAATATTTAATTTAAACTTTTTTTAAGCGGAAACTTCGCAATTCCTTTAAAAAAACGGGAGTATTTTTATCGATCTGTAGTTTCTCGTCTGAAATTCCAATTATAACAGATCCCTTTGTTCCAAATGTATCTTTTATCTTTGTGAAGGGAAGTTCTAAATCTCGTCCAACAATCTTTTTTGCCCCGAAAATACTCTGTGCTAAACCCTCGCAAACTATTCCTTGAGAATGATTTGGATAGAGTATTTTCCCTTTTTTTATCTTATATTTATATAATAAAGGAGGATTTTTCAAAATCTCAAGAATTTTCGCTGAACCTAGTATTCTCAAAGTGGTAGGGGATAGATCCAAACGACTTATTAAAATAATAGAGTTTTCTTTTCTCATCAATACTTTCTCTTTAAGCCATAAAATTGCTTTATATTTCTTCTCTTCATTTTTAATAGAAGTTTGAACTTTTTTATTTTGAATTTCATAATATGGATAAATATTTCCTACCACAGTTTTCATTCCAATAGTAATATGGACTTGTGTGCCAAATTGGGTGCGTGGTTTAAAAAATTCACTTTCTTTCACTTCAATGTCAAGAATCTCACAAAATCCAAATGCATCCGCATTATCTGTAGCATAGAATCCTCTATCTATTTTATCAGCATCGATATTTCTTATATTTATTCCAACTCTATTACCAGCCTTAGCTAATTCTGTATTTTGATGGAAAATTTGAATATTTTTAATCTTTCCAGTTAAATTTAAGGGAAGAATTTGTATAATTTGATTATTTCTTAAAGTTCCTTGGATTAAAGTACCGGTAATTACAGTTCCAATACCTTTCACTGTAAAATGATGGTCAATCGGAATAATTACATCACTTTCATAATCTCTCTGAATGTTCAAAGATTTTATGATTTTAAGTAACCCTTGTTTTAATTCAACAAATCCCGTTTTTTCTTTAGCAGAAACAGGAAAAATTGGAACATTAGATCCAAAAGATGTAGTTTGAAAGAAATTTCGTATGCTCTTAACTTTCTTCTCTAAGTCACCCTTAAAGAGGTCAGTCTTATTCAATAAAATTAGGATATTTTTAATTCCTAAAGATTCTACCATAATCAAATGTTCTCCTGTTTGAATTTGAGGACCTTTAGTTATATCTATTACAATTATCCCTAAGTCGATAATTTCTACTGAAGAAGCGCTAATTTTAATTAAATCGGCATGCCCAGGGCCATCTACAAGTGTAACTAAATAATCCTTCAAAATGAAACTCGTGAATCCAAGATCTATCGTAATTCCTCTTTCTTTACTTTGAGGATGTGCATCAATACCCGCTGTAGAAATTATCTCAGATAGAACCTCAGCAACAGCAGTTTTTCCACTATCTATATGCCCAAACATTCCAATGGAGAGAGGTATCTTTTCTAAAATATCCATAGTTGATTTTATACGATGGTCGTATTTCAAAAATTATATAATATTTTATATGTTATGACTTTTATTGAATTGCGAAATGCTTAAAATAAAATCAAATATTGTACTCCTATAAATTATTATATTATTATAATGTTTAATATAATAATAAGATCAATAATAAATATGTTTAGAGAATTATTTAAACTCTAATTACGTTCGAATATATTAAAAGTAATAGAAATATTTATTATTTATTAAACCGAGCAAGGAGTGAAAAAGAAATGCCATATTGTCCATATTGTGGTGCACCTACCAAGGATTCAGATAAATATTGCATTATTTGTGGGAAACCACTTCTTACAGATGTTTCAAAAAAGCGAAGAGAGGAGAAACTAAAGGAGAAAAAAGAAATTATTTCGCCGAAAGAAGAATCTAAGAAAAAAGAAGAGGAATCATCAATTCAAGAAGAAGAGCAAGTTGAAAGTGATTTAAAAGAGAAAGAAGAAGAAAAAAAGAAGAAAAAATCTATAGATGAAAAAGCTGAAGAAAAAGAGATAGTAGAAATTGATATAGAACCTCTTCCTGAAGATGTAAAGCAAAAAATCGATTATTTTATTGAATATTCTGAATTAAAATTAAATAAAGATGCATCGTTGACAATAATCTTGCCATCTGATGAAACATTTATCGTTCAAAAATTAAATAATCAAATTGATGCAAAAGAATTCCAGTTAAAAAATTTAACCCGAGAATATAGATTAAAGAAAATTGATAAAGATACCTTTACAAAGTTAAAGGAAAAATATAAGAAAGAAAGAAAAGATCTTGAAGAGCACCGTTATCAATTAACTGAAGGTATTAAATTGTATATTCAAGATCTAAAAATAGAATTATCTGATTTATCTGGAGAACGAAAATTAAATAAGGGAAGATATTCCTCAAAGGAAATTAAAGAAGAAGAATTTAAAAAAATCGATAATGATTTGGATTTAAAAATGAAAAAATTAGAATCAAAAATAAATGTCTTACAGAAATTGTCAAAAACTTGAATCTAGGGATAAAAACTAAATTTTTAATTATTTCAATCATTTTGAAAGTTGATTTATATGAGAAAAAAATTAATTGGTATCATGATCTTAGTAGTCGCTTTATCTTTTATAACAATTGGGATTCTTTTAAGTGAATTTGCCTTAATAAATCCATTTTATAATCAAATGGTACAAGTTCCTTAAAAGAACTTTCTAACTTATCTTCTGCCTGTTGAAGAATAAGAATCTTCAAGAAAACCTTTCTTTTGAAAGAATTCTTGATCTTTTTGTCTTTCTTTCTTTGCTTGATTATAATGTTTTTTACAAAGATATATCTTCTTGAGTCGATTTTCTTTATAGTTTAATCCTACAACTTCTACATATTTCTTCCATTTGTTTTCCGATAAACTTCTAATTGCTTCTCTCCTACAGCCAACAACTGAACAATCTCTTCTCTGACCCTTCGTAGCTAAATCTCGTTTTTCTCGAATTTCCTTTGGTAATTTCATTTTAACAAGCTTCCTAAAAAATTTATTAAATCGTAAATTATGAATGTTAATATTCGTAATTCAAGAGGGAAGATTTCATTAATTGATAAATCCTTTAAGCGTTCTGCGGTCCTTTTTCCAATTATTCCATTACTGAATAAACCTTTTGAGATCGTTTTAATCCATCGAAGTGATAGAGGTACAAAACATAGAGGAGAAATCTCATTTCCTGGAGGGAAGATAGAACCCAAAGATAAAACTCTTCAAGATACAGCTTTCAGAGAATGTCAAGAAGAAATTGGGGTTCCAAAAGAAACTATTAAGTTACTTGGTTGTTTGGATGACTTTCCTACAATGACAAAATATATTATTTCTCCATTTATTGCTACTATAAATCCCAAACAAAAATTAATACGTGAAGAAAGAGAAGTTCAAGCAATATTAAAGATTCCTATAGACTTTTTTATTAAGAAGACGAATTTTAAAGAACAAGCATTTGATATTGGTGAAAAGAAATTCCCCGTCTTTTACTTTAATTATTTTAGTGAGAAGCATCAAAAATTCTATACTATTTGGGGAGCTACTGCATTTATGATTGTGACTTTTATAGAAAGGGTTTACAATTATCAAATGTCTGGATTGGGATTAAAAAGATTTTCTTTAAAAGAGGTTCAAGATATCAAGGATTTTATGAAATATCGTTTGATTGCCTATGATTCCCCTCAACGATTAAAGTTTGAGGATAAAAAGTTTATTAGGGGTGCGGTTTTAGTTTTAATTCAAACACACGATGGCAAACCATATGATTTGGTACTTATTAAAAGAACCAGACGAAAGAAAGATAAACATTCTGGGGAGATGTCGTTTCCAGGTGGTAAATTTGACCCTAAGTTAGATTCAACACTCAGAGACACAGCAATCCGAGAAACTGAAGAAGAATTAGGGATTCCCAGTAAAAACTTAACTCTTTTAGGAGCAATAGACGATCACATAACACCGAAAATGTTTATTATAACTCCTCTTGTCGGATATATCGATGAGTCTCAAGTGATGGTTGAGGAAGTAAATGAGGTAGAAGAAATTGTTAAAATTCCTATTACTTTCTTTGCTGATAAGAAGAACTATAGAGAAAGGACATATAAATTAAGGGGAAATAATATTGCTGTAGGAAAATATGTATATCAGACATTTAATAATACAAAATATGTTATCTTTGGTGCTACTTCACATGTAATCGTGACTTACCTAAAAGATATTTATGATATAAACTTAATGAAACCGGGTTATAGAAGATTAGAATGTGATGATTTTAAAGAAAGATTAAATAAAAAGTCATAATTGGAAATCAAAAATTTCAATAGAAATGGTTAATCTTTGATCTTAAGAAATACTACTTATCTTTACATAATTGGCCCTTGACGGTCGGGGTGGTCCCTGACGCTGGACTTCAAATCCAGTTATCCTGCGGAGGGATAGGGGTTCGATTCCCCTCGAGGGCCGCCATAAATCATTATAAACTTAAAGTGTAATAGGATTTTTATCCTTATTTAAACATTTTTGGTCCTTTTAATTAAATTCTATAAAGAAGAACCAAATATTATTTGATTTATTATTCTTAATTAAAAATATATTCCGATAATAAACTAGAAATTTTTAGAAAAGGGATTCTTATGGTAGATTTTAATGATATAAAAAAGTATTTCATAAATACCCAAATTCCAGAAAATATGTTAGATAGAGGTCAGATCGTATTAAATAACTTTTTAAAACCAATTAAAATATTATTTGAACAGAAAAATATTCCTGAAATAGGTTGGTCCGATGAACAAATTTATTATCTTCTTCAAACACTTTCCAGTATGGATACTGATAAAGATAATGAAGCTGCAAGGGTTGGAGAGAGAGAAGCGAGGATTTCCTCAAAATTACATTTGAATATTTCCGGTGGATTTTGTCATGGAGTAGGACGTAGTGGATTTTTAACAGCACCTCAACCAAAAGCACCGGGAGGCTCTATTATGTATGTACTTTCTAACTATTTGGCAAAAGCAATTTTAAAAAATTTCGGATTACCAAACATAGATTCCGCAATAGTTGTACCTGTTGCAACAGGAATGTCTTTAACCTTAACACTAGCCGCTTTAAAACCAGATTTATCTAATCACCAGAATAAAAGAAAGATCCTTATCCCCAGATTAGATCATAAATCCATACTTAAATCAATTGAATTTTTAGGATTAGAGAAAAAGATAATTGAAGGAAAAGTATTTGGAGATGCGGTAAGAATTCCTTATGAAGATATAGAAAACGCGTATGATGAGGAATGTTTTGCAATTCTTTCTTTTACTAGTTTTTTTCCCCCTCGAGAAGCTGATGATATTAAGGCAATAAGTAAATTAGCCAAGGAAAAAGAACTCGTGCATATAATTATAAACGCTTATGGAGTACAAAGTCCTAAATGGATGAAATTAATCCGCTCAGCTATTGATGCCGGGAGAGTGGACGCAATAATACAATCGACTGATAAAAATTTTCTCACACCAATTGGTGGTGCTGTAATAGCCTCTCCAAAAGAGGAGATTATTGAAAAAATTAGTCGAACTTATCCTGGAAGGGCCTCTGCAACCCCTGTCGTAAATTTTCTCATTTCTATGTTATCTTTAGGAAGAAAAGGTTATCAAGAACTCATCGAAGAACAAGAAAAGAATCGTAAGTTACTTGAAGATAAATTAGGAAAATTAGCAAGCAAGATTGGTGAAAGAGTTATGAAAATTGATAACGCGGTTGCTGTTGCAATTACTTTGAATACTTTAAAGGAGGAAAATCTTACTGCTTTAGGAGGTGCCTTATATAATTTACGTGTTACTGGACCAAGAGTTTATAATCCTAAAGTAAAAAAATTTGGAACTTGTTGTGAGAAATATACTACACCGTACATTGTTATGAATGCTGCTATCGGAGCAAAAGAAGAAGATATACTTCAAGCGGTTAAAAGGTTAGAAAAATCGTATGAACAAGTTACTAAATAAAAAAATTTAAAATTCTCTTTAGTTACTTTTAGTATAACTATTCTCTCTATATAAAAATTTAAAACGATTTAATCTAAATCTATATTAATGTAAAAAACAAGATTAACTAAAATTTAAATTTGTAAGAATTATATTTCTTATTAACAGTTTAACGGGTAATTATTAACTATGGAAAATAGGTTACTAAATCAATTTAACAATGTTATATCGGAACATTGGCTTTCGGAAGAATTAACTGAAGAATACGGACCCTTAACCCCTCGTGAACTATTTGAACTTGCTTATCATTCAATGAATAATGTAAGTACTAGAGCGATTTATATGAAATTAGCGCCGGATGAAAAATCAAGCGGTTCAAAAACAATTCTTTATTCGAAAAACAAGATCTTCTGTGAAATCATTACATTGCCTGAAAAGATAAAAATTACAAGCTACTTCAATGATGAAATTAATAGTAATAAACTTCATGAAGAAATAAAACCTAAACTCGTAAAAAGAAAACAGATTTTATCCTCAAAAGATAAAAAATTCCACGAACAAATCCTTAAATCAATTCTAGTCGAAAGAAAATTAGATGAATGCGCAAATTTGGTAATGTTAAAAGATATTAACCGTAAAGTTTATTTTGCGATTGGAGATGCTCGAGAATCCGCGGCTGTAGTCCCTATTTTTATGGAAGCCGAAGGGTCGAGTTTAGTACAACTTGCATTAAATAAATGGATGTCTACTGCTCAAAACCTCCCCCAAGAAGAACCTTTTCCAGAAAGACATGTAGGAGGACTCTTAAAAAATTTAATGCAAATTAAGAAATGGTTATTAACTCTAATTTCAAATAAATTAGACCAATAAATTTTTATTTTTTTGTGTGAAGGACTATTCTAATCCCTCTTTAAAAGATATCAGTTATTAGACTTTTTTCTTCATAATTTATTATTTATGAAAAACGATTTTATCTCGAGAATTTTTGCTTTTTTTCAATTTTAACTTTATATGTTTACTAATTTTAAAGCAATCATCAAGAGGATTCATTTCAGTTATAAATTACTTCTAACAATTAAATTTATTAGATATTGTATATAAGAATACGTAATATATACTTTAATAGATATTGTATATAAGAATACGTAATATATATTTTTGGTAAGGTACTCCAGCGGGGATAAATCATATCCCTAAACATGTTGAGTAACCACCCCAATTACGCATTTGGGTCCACTAGCTCAGTTTGGTCAAAGCGCAGGTCTTATAAATGACCTTCGGACATACAAATAAAAATTAAATTGTCCGATTGCAGTAAAAACCTGAGATCCGGGGTTCAATTCCCCGGTGGACCACTTAATTAAACAGGGTTAATTCTATATATCCTCACAGATTACTGTTCCTTCTATAATGAAAAATATTGAATCTCAAAAGAAATTAATTTTTGAGGGATTTTATTAGTCTAGTTGTTCTCTTGTTGGTGCAGCCATAAATTCTGGGCCAATTGGGTTTTTAATATTTTTAGTTATTATATAATCAATTTTTTTAAGATCATTGTCATCTAAATTCCAATTCGAAACTTCTTCGAAAGGTTCCACTTGATTTGGTTTTCGTGCACCCCATAACGCTGTTTCTACTCCTTGATCTAATATCCAACGAACTGCTAATGTAATTATTTCTTTCTCGTAATTCTGTTTCGCAAAATCCTTTAACATTTCAACAGCATTCAAATATTGACCAAAACGTGGGTCCTGAAATTTTGGATCTATTTTACGCAGATCATCTCCTTTAAATTCTCTTTCTTTACTCATCTTCCCAGTTAACATTCCTCTACATAAAGCTCCATATGTAAGAAGATAAATTCCATTCTTTTTACAATATGGCAGAATATCATATTCAATTTGTCGTTCAAATAAGTTATATGGTGGTTGACAGCTATGTAAAGGAGCATACTTTCTAAATTCATCCATTTGGTCTGTAGAATAATTACTTACTCCAATCGCTTTAATAAGTCCATCTTCATATAATTTATTCATTGCTTCTGCAGTTTCTTTAATTGGTACTAATGGATCTGGCCAATGAACTTGATAAAGATCAATATAATCAGTTTTTAAGCGTTCTAATGAATCTTCGATCTCTACAAAGATTCTTTCTTTAGAACCATTCCGGTATACATTACCCTTTTTATCCCATTCAATACAAACTTTTGTAGCAATAATAATATCTTCTCTTCCTCCATATTCCTCTAAAGCTTGCCCAATTATTCTTTCTGATTTGCCAAAACCATATGCAGGTGCCGTATCTATAACGGTAATTTCTTTATCTAAGGCACTTTTTACAGTATTAATAGAATCATCCTTATTTTGAGGACCCCACATCCATTCTCCAATAGCCCATGTACCTAAACCAATACGGGACGCTTTCTTTCTAGAATTTGGAAAATTAACTTTCTCCATATTTATCATCTTTTTTAAAGAAAACAATCTTTAAAGTGGTTTGTTGTATAATTTATTAAAAATTTAAATTTATTCGAATAACGGGCATTAAAATCTATAGATTTTTAATAGGTAATGATTCCTAAAAATCCAAAAAGTTAAAGACATAATCTTTTATTAGATAAGTAAGATTAAAAAATAAAAAGCTAATTAATTATTAAATCGGAGAAAAATGGTGAATGATGATTATGGTTAAAGAGGTGAACATTCATGGCTGAAATGCTTACTGATCTTCTCCAAAACATATATTCTCGCATTGCTCAGCTAGGTAAAGCGATTCAAGAGCTCAAAAATTCTTTAGATGAATTAAATCAGAATATTGAAGAAAAAATTACTAATTTAGGTAATAAAATGGATGAATTTTCTCAAGAAATTTCTATAACACAGACACGTCATATTGATACAATCAAAGATATTGGTAATCATACAACTGACGAGTTGAAAACCATTCAAAATGGATTAGGAATCGATGCGATAAATAATCTAATCTCAAATTTAGAGAATTTTAGCAAACTTGCTGAGGAGGTATTAAATCAAGATACTGTTAATCTACTTTTATCCGAGGCAATCTCTTCAGTAAAAACACTTAAACAAAAAGAAAGTGAGCTTGTTGTAACCGAAGAAACTGAAAAAGGCACAAAAAAAGCTTCAAGTGGTTAAATTTTATTTTAAAGTAAAAAATAATTCATAAGAGAAGAAATCAAAATATGTCTGAAAATATGGAAAAGTTATTGGATGAAATGATCACTAAAATTAATAATATCATGAGCTCATTGGATGGAACAATTGCACAGATAAATCAAATGAATGATTCAATAAATCAGATGAGTGATAAATTCTCTCAAGAAACGGTAAGTCTTACGGAAAATATTAGATTAATTGTAGAGGTTCTAAAGCAATTTAGACTCCAATCTAGTAAAAGTTTACAAGAGCTTTCTGATGATTTTAATGAAAAAGTCAAAGAATTATGGGAACAAAAGTCAATAGAAGCTATTTTAGAAGAAGAAAAAAGATCG
>JARRLT010000105.1:0-21267 GCA_037386725.1 Promethearchaeota archaeon | reverse complement strand
ATTAAATTTTCGTTAAGCTGTTATATGATAGGTTTTTATTTAAATTCTCATTATGTTCAATAAAACCAATCGATGAGATTAACCATATTGTTATTATTGCTTTAGATTTGACATATATGTATGTGGATCTTTAAGTAATTCATTATATTTAGTTGATCCATAAAAAATTTTTATGAATACTATATTAAAATAATCCTTTTATAGGTTAATACAATAAATTAATAGGTATTTTAAATGTGAAGTATAAATTGAATTAAATTTAATAAGAGTTATTTTGGAATCATGAATATTTTTCAATTGATTTATTCATATTAGTTTAATGAAATTCAAAATACTAAATCTCAAATTTTATTCTTAATTTCATTTAATATCAAAAAAGAAAAAAATAACGGAAAAGTTGTTTTAACATGGTCGAAGATAAAGAAAAAAATATAAAAGACGAGGAAGAAGATATCATTTCACCATTTTTAGAAGGTGAGGAAATAGACTTGGTCCCTAATAATCTAGAGCATATAAAGCTTTACGCTAAATGGATGAATGATGAACAAGTGAGACATTTTGCAAGAAACCCTGTTCCTCATACGATTGAAGAAATTAAAAAATGGTTTGAACCGAGCGAAGAACGCTTTACTGAACACATTTCATTTGAAGTATGGCATAAAAAAGATAAGAAACCAATTGGTACAGGAGGTTTTAGCCACATTAACTGGATTAATCGTAATGCAAATATATTTTTATCCATTGGTGAATCTGAATATTGGAGTAAAGGTATCGGTACTGAGGCAACTAAATTATTAGTTAAATATGGATTTGAGGAATTAAATCTTCATAAAATCTATGCAGGCATATATGAACCGAATAAAGGCTCATGGTCTGTTGCTGAGAAGGTAGGATTTATCCAAGAAGCAACTTTAAGGGAAGAAATCTATGTTGATGGTAAATATGAGGATGTTAGAAAATATTATCTTATCAAAAATGAATGGTTCAATAAAGATAAATAAAATCTACCCGGAAATTTATTAAAATTAGTTATATTATTATCGAAATATAGAAATTTGATTAAATGGATTATAAATGGGTGCCTAAAATGTCAGATAAGAATGCTAATGTTTCAGACGTGGCTACTTTTATTAGCGGCAAAATTATAGATTTAATACCTCCTAATAAGGAACATAGCAAATTATATAAAAAGTGGTTTAATGATCCTGAGGTGAGGAAATATTTAAGAAATCCCACTCCAAGAACATTAGAAGCTATAAAAAAACGTAGGGATAGAGTTGAGGAAGGAACTAAAACTCATATTTCTTTTGAAGTATGGCATAAAAATGATAAATGTCCTATCGGATTGGGAGGATTCAATCATATTAATTGGATAAATAGAAACTCAAATATTTTCCTCAACATTGGAGATAAGAATTATTGGGGGAAACATATTGCAACAGAAGTAGTGAAATTATTACTAAAATATGGATTTGAAGAATTAAATTTTCATAAAATATATTCTGGAGTTTTTACTCCGAATATTCCCTCATGGTCCGTAGCTGAGAAACTAGGATTTAAATTTGAGGGGATTTTGAAAGATGAAGTTTATGTTGATGGCAGATATTATGATGCTAAAAAATATGGTCTTTTAAAACGAGAATGGCAAAAAATATATAAAACCACTCAATAAGTTCTATTCTTAATTTTATTATATTTTACTTTTTATACATTTAAAAGATTAAAAAATTACATCTCTCATTATATTCTTGGATTAAAAATTAATAAGATATAATAGTTTAGTTATATAATTTTTTTATAATATTACTCGAAATCTAATTGAAATGATTTATATGAAAAATAATAAATCGATAATTCAAATGATATTCATAATCAGTATTTTATTTCCTCTAATTTTTTCTCTTGGTAATTGGAATACAATCAAAAGCAATTCTACAATTGATAATAAGTTATTAAATTCACAAGATTCTCAGTTTGGTTATTTGATAATTACTACTGAAGAATTCAGTAATTCTCTCGCGCCATTAAGAATTTGGAAATCACAAAAAGGATTAGATGCTGTAATCATAACAACTGACGAAATTGATCAAGAATATTCTGGAGTCGATTTACAAGAAAAAATCAAAAATTGTATAATTGATTATTACCAGAATCATGACTTAAAATGGGTTTTACTAGCGGGTGATAATGAAGACGTACCTAGTCGCTATGTATGGGCTCAAGAAAATTATCCTTATGATGGAAACGTTGTTAGTTGTGATTCCTATTATGCTGATCTTGATAATAATTGGAATTTGAATCATGATGATAAATATGGATACATCGGCGATTCCTATGATTTTCATGCTGAAGTATATGTGGGAAGATTATCAGCAAATAATAAAGCAGAAATGGCAAAATTAGTCGAGAGGATTTTGAATTATGAAATGGATCCTGATATCGGTGCATGGATGAATACTGCTATTTTTGCTGGTGCTTTCATATGTTTCGAGGAGGATTGGAATAGTGATGGAGTTCCAGATTTGTTAGAAGCAGACAGAAATCAATATGGTAACTTTTTGGCAAGTCGATTACCAAAAAATTGGACTTATAATACTTTAGGGGAATCAGAAGGATTAAAAGCATCAGATTATAAATTTAATTTATCTTTAACTGGGTTTAATCTTAGATCTCTTATTAAAAATGGAGTTAGCGTAGGATCTATTTATGGTCATGGGAATCCAGGGGCAATTAAACGTATGATATGGACGACTGATTATGATGGTGATGGATTGTTCGATTGGGATGGTTCTCCTTATGAGGGAGGATCACCAATTGATATCGCTTCTTATCCAGAATTACTTAGCACCGATATGGACAAAATATCTCCTAATAACGACCATTTAGGATGTTACTACTTAATGGGTTGTTCTAATGGTCAATTTGATTTACCCGAAGATTGTCTTGCAGAGTATTTTTTAAAAGACGGCGCTATAGTTTCTATTGCTGGAAGTTACCTTGTATGGGGTGAAGATAATTGGACTGTGAGAGAAGGAGGCGGTTGGTATTCAGAAGGTTTATGTGCTCGGTTCTACGAGAATCTATTTCAGTGTAAACGTCCAGGACAAGCTCTTGCCTTAGCTAAAGAGGATTATTGGAACGATAGGATCGCTTCTGGTGTTTCTGCGGTAGAACCAGGATGGGAAAATAAAACTTTAAAGCAATTCAATTTATTTGGAGATCCTGAAATTCCAATTTGGTTAGGAATACCTAAAAAGCTAAATTGCTCATTTGTTAATCAATCATCCTCAACTTTGGTACGGTTAACTGTAGATAATGATCCTGTTGAAAATGTTACAGTAACTGTGATGATCGACACCCATCTAGCATTTTTAGGTAAAACTAACGGTACGGGATATCTTGAGATTCCTTATACATATGATCAACTTTTAAATTATGATTTAGTCGCCACCAAGATGGGATATGTTCCTTATCTGAGTATGCAAGATAAAATCCCAATCCCAAATAATGGACCAAGCATTCCTAGTTTTAATCTAATAATTATAGTACTGATTTCTTTCCTTTCGATAACTTCTTTAATTCTTAAAATAAGAGATAAATATTTCTAAATTCTTTTTTTCTTTTTATTCAAAAATGTCACCGGTATCATAAATTGTATCATAAATTTCCAAATCCAACTGATTTCCAGATGCAAGCGAAATAGAATAGTTAATTCCCTCAAATATTCTTACCACTAAGAACTTAAATGCCTTATAAAGCTCAGAAAATTTTATGGGATCAGACTCATTAAAAGCTATTGACATTCCATTCAATAAATCGGGTATAAAATCATTACTTATCATAATTTCCTCAATATTCATTTGGGGATCTTTTTTAAATACAAATGGAGTATCTATATCTATTTTAGAAAACATAAGTTTGGAGACAAAGATTGAGGATTTAAGTTCTCTCATTATATATTTAATTATATTAGAATATTCAAAATCAAATCCCGGAGTTGCCATCTCTAAAACCTGTTCCGTAGTAATAGATTTTTTACTCTCTCTTAACTCATTCACACGTTTAGAAATCTTTTGTTTAGGTAACATAATTTTTAACATAATTCCATTCTTTTCTAAATAATAATCTTTTAGTATTTCCAAGAATTGATCCCTTGAAAGTGATGATTGCATTTTGGTTTCACTCCTCTTATTTAGATTATCAGTGATACTTTCAACAAATCGATCAATTATTAAGAACTTCAACTTTAACCTATGTAAAGAATAAAATAGACAAACGCGTCCCTTGGCATAGGGGATAACATTTCCTATTCGTTTTGCTCCGTGAAAATCTCTGGCATAGGTTACCATCGGTTTCAATTTTTTCAAAGTAGAATTTATGAAATAATCAATAATTGACTCTAACGGATCAATTCCATTCACTTTAAATAGATCTATTAAAGTTTCACTAGAAGGATGAGTTTTCGGCAATTCTTTGATATTTTCATAATTACGTATTGATAAGAATGATGATACTAAAGCTTCCATTTCTAAAACTATTCTACATGGAATGAAAACCTTATTTATTACATTTAATATGTTTTTATCTTCAACCATTTCATAATCATTTTCTGTATTTCTTTTATGGTTTAAAATTATTTTAAAATTTTTTGTTTAGCACATAGGATTCGTTATGTGTTAAACAGATCTAATTGATATTTAAAGATTTTTGTTGGGGATGGAAACTCTAAAAAAAGGTTTTTAACCTAAAATAAGCGGACCTGGAGGGATTTGAACCCCCGATCCATGCCTTAGGAGGGCATTGCCTTTTCTGTAATGTACTACTATACATTAATCCAGTCTGGGCCACAGGTCCTTCCTAAACTTTTATTCAATACATTTTTTTGAGAAAGTACTAGAAAGTTTTAAGGAATATTTAATAATTATTAAGTTCTGAAGATGAGTAAAGTGGGAATATTTTACCGTCCACTAAATAGCAAGTTATAATATAACAAATCACCAGATTTATCTTATCAATATAAAAAATAGGTATAAAAATTAAGCATTATAGTTAATTTACCATTTTTAAATAGAATAAAATTATTCAAATAAATATTTTTGGTGTATAAAAGTAATTTAGATAAATATTAGAATAAAGTTTTAATTAATCGATATCTTTTAGTTATTATAATATTTTATTTTTTGAGCTAGTGTTTATAATGGAAAGAAATCAAAGAAATCAAAGACCTATTGATTATTTAACAAATTCGATAAACCGAATAATATTGATAAAGGTTAAAAGAAATCGACTTTTTCGAGGTCGATTGGAAGGATTTGACGAACATCTTAATTTGTATTTAGAGGGTACCTCTCAGATTTTTGAGTACCAAAATGAAAATGGAGATTTAAGAGAAGAACATGAGGATCTCGGATCCATTGTCGTAAGAGGGGATAATGTTATATTTGTGAATCTCGCTAATGCAGAGGAATAAACTCGAAAAGTTATCCACTTAATTTTAGTACTTCTATTTGAAGATATAACATCTTTCATTTTAATCATTCTATTAACTAATCTTTTTATGAATTTCACTAATTAATATCGTCAAACTTTTTACATACCATTTCAATTTATCTAGATAACATATACATTTTTATAGCGAATTTTAATTTAAACAATATATTCTATCAAGATTTTTATGAATTCTACGCTTATAAGTCCAAATTTAGGGAATCCGATATTTTTAAAAATAGATGAGGATCTAAAAAATACAAACCTTAAAGCTACGCTCTTATTCGTAAGTGATACTGAAAATCGAAAGGAATTTGAATCAAGTATAAGGTATTTGCTAGTTTTAATTCCAATTTTGGAATATAAATGGAAGCTAACCTCCATGTTTAAAAAATCTAGATTAGAGAAACCTAAAAAAGTGAGTTTTTGGACTAAAATAAAACGATTTTTCACTCGGAAAAAACGACGGAGGGAAAAAGAAAAGGAGCAAGAAAAATTAGAGAAACTCCAAAAATTATACGAGGAGAAATTAGAGAAGTTAAAACCAAGGGCATATCGAGGAGATCCTATTATCCCAGTGATCATGAGCTCTAAATTTATATCAATAAAAGATATAAATTCTCTTGAGTATATAAAAAAAGAGTTCTATACTCCTCAAAAATACTTATTAAAGCATGAGGTTTTTGAAAATTTAAAGAATTTTTTTGAGGTTGAGATAGAATATGAATTAACAGAGGAAGTTATTGAATTTCTTAGAGATCGAAACTTTGTTATGTTTGATGTTATCCAAGAGAGAGGAAGTAAAAAGAATCGAATTAATTATCACTCCCTCATCTTAACAAAGCAGAAATGGGAAAATTTTAATTTCATTCATGCTACCGATCTCCACCTTGCTGAAAGGAACGATCGAATGTATAGCTTGATTAAGCAATGGTATAAAGCACTTAAATTAGATAAATTAGAGAGTATTGTATCTAAAAATAATGGGGATAAATCAGTTTTTAATCCAATCTCTCTTGAAAAGAGATTAATTAATCCAAATAATCAATATAGGAAATTTATTAAGAATGTCAATAGAAGAGTTCTAAATAACGAACTGGATTTTGTTATTCTCACAGGAGATTTAGTTGACTTTACAATTCTAAGCAGATTCCCCAAAGATCTTAGAAAATTATTTTTAAACGATTATGAACATAGTAATTGGAAAGTTTTTAAATCAATTACATTAAATTTACCTCAAAAACAAAGAGAAGGAATGCTTGAAGGGGAAGAAATTTTAGCTCCAATTCTTACTACCATTGGAAATCATGATTATCGTCCCAATCACTATGATATTCGTTGGGCAGGAATGTATAAAAAGTTAGGTCTTAAATTAGATGAAGCACTTGCATTGAATGATAAATTATTAGCAGTTCCTATAACCGCTTTAACAAAAACTAATAAGGCATTGAAAGGATATTGGTCTGAAATAAACATTTCTATGAATTTTTCCCTCAAGATTGGAAAAAATCTTCTAATTTTTTTGAATTCTGGTGCAGATTCTTGGAGAAACCTCAGTGATTTAGTTTCTGGGCATCCCTCTTTAACAGGCATCTCTAATAAGCAAATAAAGTATTTGGAAAATTTATTAAATCATTCAATCGTTGAGGGAGATAATGTCTTCCTATTTATTCATGGTCCACCTATCAATTCATCCACAAAAGTAAATTTATTAGAAAGAATTAAAAAGACGTTTGGAAAAAATATTAAGATTAAATTAGATGAATTCAAGGAATCTCTATTAGAAAAAATGGGAAAGAAAACGTCAAAAACAAGAATTGATGATAAGTTTAATGTAAAATTTGGGACTTTTTCCGTAAGGGCTGTCCACCATATTTTCTGATGCATGCTCGGGGATGAACCCCGCATAATGGAGCCCAGCTTCTGTATTTTATGATATTTACTCTGAGTTATATACAAACTCAAAAGATATTGAAGAAAATGCACCCTTTGTAGTTCAAACTCCCGCGTTAGGACTTGGAGGCTTTAAAAACTATGAATTAGTTGGGGCTTTCAGGGAAATTATTATCAAGAATGGAAAGTTAAATTCATTTCGAGTTAATTATCTCGATAGATAATTTGAATAAACTAGTTAAAAATCATTTATTAGGTTATATCCTAATTCAAATGCATCTATATTAATTTCAGGTGCGAAATTTTTATTTTTTTCAGAGAGTTCATTAAGATCTAAAGCTATAACTCTACGAGCAAATTGATCTAATATCTCTATAATATCAGCTGTGGAAGGGTAAGATTTGGAGGCACTTTTTCTTAATAATGCATTTTTGGGAAATCTCTTATGAGTATTTAAGATAATTAAAGTTTTTTCTGAGATATACTTTAAATTACGTAAGGTTTCTAGTGGTTCAAGTCCAAGTACTAAAAAGGCATCGTTGATTGGTATTAAAGGAGATATTAAATCCTCCTTTTTATAATGTTGATCCAGAGAATAAAGTCGATTATTAAGCAGATATCGAACAGTAGCATTAACTGAACCTTCTCTCTGTGATACTCCTCTTGTTTCAGTTCCAACGACATTCTCAATTAAAGGTGCACGAACCCCATATTCTCGTAAAAGTTTTCCTAACGTTATTATTCCTTGCCCTCCTACTCCTGTTACCAGAATATTATAAATATCTCCCATTATTCACTGCCCTCCTCACGCTTTTTTTCATTTTTATGGTAAACTATAGTTTTTCTAATCATATTGTCCTTACATATCGTTTTACACATACCTAGACAAATTTCCGGTACACATTTTGTTTCATCAATATAATAAAATTCTTCCTCTTGCCCATCCAAATTTTCACTCTTCTTTTTATTAGAAATATTTATAGCAGGACATCCGAAATATTCGATGCATTCATTGCATTTTGGACAAGATTTTGAAATAGTATAATACGTTTCAACATTTTTAGAAGATTTTAACTTATCTCTTTGTCTTTTATTTCTATGTTTTCTTTCGAGAGCGCATTCTTGATTAATTAGAATAACTTTTAAACCCTTTTCCAATAGTGCTTTGTGAAATAGTTTTTCTAATTTTTCTATATTATATGCTTCGGAAATTATTAATTTTGGAATATTTAAGTTTTCAAGAAATTTTGTTAAATCGATTTTTCTACTATCAATTTGAGAATTCGTTCCGAATCTTTTTATAATTTCTCTTGGCGTTGATAGATCCTCTTGATGACCCGTCATAGCTGTCCAATAATTATTGAATATTAAAATGGTAAAATCTAAATCATTTTTAATTGCATTTAATAATGGTTGAATTCCCGTATGAAAGAAAGTACTATCACCAATGTAGGCAACGATTTTTTGATTTTTACCTAAAACATGAGCCATTCCATTGGCAATGCCTATTCCAGAACCCATAGAAACAACCCAATCTAATAATTCAAAAGGATAGGCTTCTACAAGCGTATAACATCCAATATCTCCAGCAAATATTAATTCAATCCCCTTTTCTTTTTTAAGTTTTTCAGTTACATGTCAATTTCATTTAATAAATATTCATTTTTGTATGGAAAAAAGTTTGAAAAGAACTTTATAATTTTGTGAACTTCCAATTCTCCAGTCGCTGGAAGATAATCCTTTCCATGAATTTTAATATTTTTTAAACTACTTCCTGGATTCCATAATATTTCTTTAACATTCCTTTCTATAAAAGGTTCTAATTCTTCTATTATTAATAAAGTCTTAATGTTATTTTCTCGAGTGAAATCTTGAATTATAGATGGATTAAGAGGATAAAGTAATCCTAATTTTAAAATCGGTGGATTCACATCAAAAATATTACAAGCTTCTAAAGTATAACCGTAACAAATTCCACTGGTGATTATTCCTATCTTAGATTTTCTTTTTTTGTCATTTTGCTTAAAAATTTTTCTTACTTTGTTGAATGTAAGTGTAATATTGTTATTATTCCGAAGATCCTCAATTTTTTTATAATATTTCTCTTGATTTTCTTTTGCTCTTTTGGATATTTTATTTGGTCTAATTTGACTAGTCCATATCCATGACACAATCGTGCTGTTACATGAAGATATATTGGAATTTTATACTCTTCTGATAATTTTAATCCTTTTTTAATAAAATCTTTACATTCTTGAACTGTCCCTGGTTCAATAATAGGAATTTTTGTATGATATGAAAACAATCTGTTATCTTGGGCATTTGTTGATGATTCTATCCCAGGATCTCCACCACATAATATTAACATACCTCCATTTATCCCAGAATATGGGAATGTATGCAGAGGATCCGCGGCCACATTTAAACCTAGATGTTTAAACATGACAACGCTTCTCTGATTTGCCCAACTTGCTCCTATACAAGATTCCAAAGCAACTTTCTCATTTAAAGAGTAATCGAATGTAAAATTATCAGATGTTTCAGAATAATATTTTAATATATCTCCAACTTCACTTAAAGGAGTTCCTGGATAATTTGCTGAGAATCTTACTCCTGCTTCAAATATTCCTCTAGCAAAAGCTTCATTTCCACTAAATAAAACATTTTCCCTGGGTTTATCCTCAAATATTTTTGGAATTTTCAATTTTTATATCAAATATTAAAATTAAATTATTTTATCGCTATTTAATTAATGAATTAGCGTTCAAAGAAAATTATTGTTATAATTTATTCTAAAATACTAAAAAGCAATTCTTATATAAAGTCAATAAAGATTCATTCTCACTATTAATTTATTTCAAGATTAAATACAAAACTTATTTGAAATATTTACTACCTGTAATAAAGGAAATGGATATATCAATATGAGATTTGATTCCGTTAATCGATCTTACTTTCTTATTTACAAAATCGTATACTTTATACTCATTATCAGCAATCAATTGGACTACTATGTCATGGTCTCCACTAGTAATTGCTGATACAATTACATTATCATATGTAGCTAATTTTTTGGCAACTTGCTTTAACTGTAAAGGCTCCACATTTAACCCAAGCCATGCCATTATTTTGCGGGAAATATCAATTCCTTTTTCTGCTAATTGTTCTCTAAGAGATTTTGTTTCTGTTGGTTTAATAACTGTGGAGAAATAATTATTACATAGAGATCTTAATTCTTTTTTAATTCTCTCCTTAATTACTTCTCCTTTTTTTATTTTTTCTTTAATTTGAGGTGTTCTGATTTGTGATTCTTTAGCAATTTCCGAGATAATTAAAAATGAAATTTGTTCAATAAATTGATGTATAAGAGTTGAAAATATTTTTTCGATCAATTCACCACCAAAAACTATTAAATTTGTTGGTAACACTAACATTAGTACAATAGTTTCAGGAGTTTGAGGTCTTATGCCCGATCTTCGTTTTATTTCTCTTTTTGAAGGAACTAAAAACTTTTTGGCAAAGTACCGTTTATCTTCATATTCTAAGTCAATATGGTCGTATTCATTTAATTCTGAAGGATCTAAAAACCATATAGAATGGACATAAATTGGACGCATTTCATGCGAATCTTTTTTTCTCTCTTTCTCGGGATATGCTAAAAGTGGAATGTGTCCTTGTTTCTCATCAAAATAAAGTAAATAAACTTCGTATAAACCATAAAATTTATCTCGAATCTCGTTTTTCTGATTTTCTCTCTCAAAGAATTCTGCCATTTTCTTTCCACATAAATATTAATGGGTTAATATAGCTTAATAAATTAAAAAGATAAAAAGCGATTTTTAGTGTTTTTTTGGAAATTGAGGGCGTCCACGTTTATGAATAGCCATTCCGTAAACATCTTCAGCACCTTCGAGAACCATCTCTGAGATTGTAGGATGAGAGTGAATAACTTCCCCTATGTCATGCACTGTTAAATCATGATGCATTGCTAATGCAATTTCTGAAATTAATTCGGGAGCTTCAGCTCCAATACAGCTAGCACCTACTATCTCCCCTGTTTCTTTATTGGCAAGAATGAAGATAAATCCCTCTTCTTCTCCCATGCATTTTGCTTTTCCTAAAGCAGCAAAAGGAAATCTTCCCATTGCTACATCAATTCCTTGTTCCATTGCTTGTTTACGACGCATCCCCACCGATCCAATATTTGGATTAGTAAATATCGTCGCCGGGATTACTGAATAATCAGTTTTAGCTTTTTCAACTGGAAATCCTCCAATACTTTCTAAAGCGTTGGCGACTGCGATATCTCCTTCATAACTCGCAACATGCGCTAACATAACTCCACCAGTAACATCTCCAATAGCATATATTCCTTTTGCAGCCGTTTCTAGAGTATCTTGGTCACAAATAATCGACCCTCGTTCAGTTTCTATTCCCAATTCTTCTAATCCCAAGTTTGAAGACTCTTTTGCTCTTCCGATAGAAACTAAACAGTAATCTGCTTCAAAAATATTTTTTTCTGCTTCTTCTACCTTATCCCGTGGAACATCCGCTGATACAGTTGTGGCTTTAACTCCATTTCCTGTATTTTCTACGGACAAAACATTTTGAGAAACATGTAGTTTAATGTCCAATTCATCAAACTTTTTCTGTAGTTCTCTAATAACTAATGGTTCCTCAGTAGCTATCGGACTTGGTAAGTATTCAAGCATATTAACCTTACTTCCGAAGGTAGCAAATATATTAGCGAATTCACATCCTATAACACCTGCTCCAATTATTAGTAAACGTTTGGGTACTTCCTTAAAATTAGGATCTAAAATGTCATCGCTAGTTAATATTCTGTCATGATCTATATTGAAAGCTGGGATTAGGGCAGGAGATGATCCTGTTGCTAAAATAATCCTTTTTCCTTTGATGGTAGTATTGTCTTTCCCCTCAATTTGTACTTCATAACCATCATCTGGATTTCCTCCTATGAGTTTTCCATAACCATTAAATACATCATTTTTCCAGCCTTTTTGTAAGCCCCCTATACCTTCTACTAATTCTTTAACAACTTTGTTCTTTCTTTCAACAGCCTTACTAAAATCTAGTGAAAAATCACAATTGATCCCAAAATCGCTTGAATGATCTCTAATTCTCTGAATTAACGCTGCGGAAGCATAAAGCGCTTTTGTAGGGATACAGCCCCAATTCAAGCAAGTTCCTCCGAGACTTGCCTTTTCTATTAACGCTACCTTAGCCCCATATTGAGAAGCTCGAATTGCAGCATGATATCCTCCAGGGCCAGCTCCTATAATTGCTAAATCGTATACATCTTCGCTCATCTAATTATCAACCTAGTATTTGAAACAAATAATTATTAAATCTTTGAGAAAGAAAATTATGCAATAAATATTAAGCTTAGTTAATTAGATAAGATTAGTTAAATGACTGATTGTGGTTTATTTTGATAATTAAAAATTATAACGAACTCATCTCTGATGAAATAGACGCCGATCAAATCCAATTGAGAAAAATTGCCTTGAATTGCTTAGAAATAGCTATTAAATCAGTAAAACCAAAAGAAATGATTAATAGAGCCATTAGTTTGAATAATAGATTGCTAAGAATCCAAGAAAATGTTTATGATTTAGCAAAGGTTGAGAATATTTATATTGTTGGAGGTGGAAAGGCCACATTTGATATGGCTGTTGCTCTAGAAAATATACTTAATAGTTCCAAATTAAATCTATCATACAAAGGATTCATAAATATACCAGATAACCAAAAAATTGATAAAGAGAAATTATCTTCCAATTTTAAAATCAATCAAGCAAGACATCCAATTCCAAACAAAAAAGGTATAAATGGGGTCAAAAAAATTTTAAAACTTTTAAAAGGGGCATCAAAAAATGATTTAATAATCATATTAATTTCTGGAGGTGGTTCTTCTATATTACCTTATCCTAAAAAAGATATAAAGTTACAAGATTTAATAAATGTAACTTCTCTCCTTTTAGGATGTGGTGCTTCTATTCATGAAGTAAATACTATTCGGAAGCATCTTTCTGATATTAAAGGTGGTAATTTTGCACGATGGGTTCAAGAAAAAACGGGAGCTACTTTGATTTCATTAATTATAAGCGATGTTGTGGGAGATAATCTCGACTCTATTGCTTCAGGACCTACTGTGCCAGACACCACTACTTATGAAGATGCATGGAAAATTATTGTTAAATACGGATTAACTAAAAAGATTCCCAAATCTATTAAGAGCCTCATAAATAGGGGGAGAAGAGACAAAAAATTAGAAACACTTAAGCCAGGAAATCCAATTTTTCATAATGTTCATAATTATCTAATAGGTAGCGTAAAAGATGCAGCAGATAATATATTAAAGAATCTAAAAGAATTAGATTTTATTGTTGAATACTTTTCTAATCAAGTTTCTGGGGAAGCAAAACATTATTCAGATGCATTCCTTAATCTTTTAAATGAACAACTTAAAATTGAAAATCCTGGGAAATTTGGATTTATTGGTACGGGTGAATTAACAGTAACAATTGGTGGTGATGGAATCGGAGGAAGAAATCAAGAATTCTTACTTACTTGTTTAAAAAAGTTAAAGGAAATTGATATTGAAGATATTAAATCTGATTTCTTATTAATGGGTGCGAATTTAGATGGTATAGAAGGCAATTCAAAGGCAATAGGTGCTTTAATAGATAATTTTACCTTAAAAATTGTAAAAAACAAGAATATTAATCTTGAAAGTTACTTAAAAAGAAATGACTCAAATACTTTTTTTAAATTGGTGAATAGTGAGATTATTACAGGAGTTACTGGGTGTAATGTAAATGATATAATATTAGCTTTAGTTTTGAAGAAATCATGATTTTACCTTTAATTTTAAACCATTAGCATTTAATGAATCTTATTTAATATTCTAATATTAATTTATAAAATTATAAATTCAAGGCGAAATTTATATGAGTCCATTGTTTGGCAAAGATGATAAAAAGGATAAAAAACCTAAAAAGAAAGAGAAAAAAAGTTCAACGGGTTGGGATGAAGAAGAGCAAGATGAAAAATTAAAAGCAGAGGGACTAAAACGACAAGATATGGATGAG
The DNA here is from genome assembly GCA_037386725.1 of Promethearchaeota archaeon. GTDB lineage: Archaea > Asgardarchaeota > Lokiarchaeia > Sigyniarchaeales > SOKP01 > JARRLT01. Next base: position 6,772 of record JARRLT010000105.1, on the reverse strand, counting down.
GGACGAGTTGAATTGGTTGATAAAGACACAAGTACTCCTGTTATTGAAACTTATGATGAAGATACTGGTGAACTTGAAGGTTCAATACTTTTAAAAAATGGCAATCGAAAGGGATTATTAGCTCTGGTAAAAATTTTAGAAGAAGTTAATGTAGAACAAAACCATGAAGCTGAAATTAATTCTTTGAAATTTGAAGGGAAACTAAATGTAGAGAATCATTAAAATTCGAGAACTTGGTACAGATGAAGATTCTAATGTTGAGTCTGAGGAATTTGAATTAAGTGGAGAAGCTAAAAGTCTACTACTAGTTAAGGAATACATCAATACATTACCTGATGCTGATAACCGATTAAACTATAGAGATATAGAAAATGATTTGCTAAAATTAAAAGAGAAACGAGTAACTCCTGAAGCAAAAAGTGACTGGAATGAGGATGAGGACGATGAAGAAGAAGATGAAGGGGATGAAGATGAAGATGATGAAACGTGGGGTGATGGAGGAACTGCAACCGAAGAATATAGTTTGGAATCTTATGCAATTCCAATAGAGAAAGAAAATACTGTTTATTTTGCTGTCGCAATGAGAAGTATATTTGAAAAACCAATTAACAACGTTAAACTAGTCAAACAAATTCCAGAATATTTTGATAATATAAATATAAAGGATACAACAATTGGAGATGCCAATACTAAAGGAAACGAGTTAATTTGGACCATAGAAAGCTTAGATCCTGAAGAAACAGTACTTCTCAAATTTACCGGGGATATAATGGTTGATTCAATTGAATCCAAAAAAACTGGTGATATCAAAGTTACTTATGAAGGAAAATCTTCATTTGCTGAAGGTTTAAAAATTGATAAATTCGATGCTTACACTCGAAATAAGTTTTATGTTGATACTATAGAAAGAGATGAAGAACCAAGTGTTTGGGATTGTAAACTGGTTTTTGAAAATACAAGCGAATTTATTATACAACTTTTAAATGCAGATGTATATTCCCCAGAAGATAAAACAAAAAAGTTTGTTGATATAGATCCTAATGATATTCCTCCTCTTCCAGCAGGGGCAAAATGGTACTCTAAACCATGGAAATATGAGTCTGAAGATTTCCCTTCCTTTAGGAAGTTATTAGAATTTCGTGTAGTGCCTGATTTTCAAACACATGTTAATGGAACCCTAAGTATTTCCGATGTGGAGCTTTCAGTGGCAAGTATCAAAGGTGATGTTGTTTACAGTTTAAAAGAAGGAATACCAGAAAGAGAGGAAGAAGTAATTGAATCTGATATTGAAAATATTATTAATGTACCAACATTTAAGAAAAAAGATATATATGCTTCTCTTAAAATTGTGAATGATGGTTCAGCTCCTTTAAATGAGATTAAAATTTCTCACCAAGAATTTTCTGAGGAATTCAAACCACCTGAATCTGATGAGGTTAAATTACTTTGGGACGGAAATGAAATTGATTTATCTTCTGAAGCAGTATTTATTGATGATGATGAACTAAGAATTGAGATATCAGATTTGAAAGATTCATCAACAGGTATGTTTGAACCAGAATCAGAATTAGAGATTCAATATCCAATTCATTGTACAAACCCAATAAGAGATTCTAGGTTTGAATCTGACATCACCTATATGGCTAATACTTATCCATTAAGTCAAGAACTTGAATATAAACCAATAGCTCCAATAATAGAAGCAATTCACTTAAGAAGAAAATTCAGAATTGCGAAAGAGGTTATTCATTCTGGAGATCTTGGAACTTACGATATTATTCTCTCTATAGAGAATATTGGTGATATGACTTTAGAAAATCTTATATTATTAGATAAAGTTCCAGATTCTTTTGAATATGGGGATTATTCCTTACAACCTGAAATTACAGATGAAGTTGGTGAAGATACTCTAAAATGGACAATAAAAGAGCTAGAACCTGGAGAAAAACTAGAAATCACTTATGAAATCAATGGAAAGGGCGAATACCATCCAAGTGATGCTCAACTAGCATTTTAAATTTATTTTTATTTATATATTTTACTTATATTATATTTTGGAAACTTAAGAACAAAGATTTTTTTAATATATGTTAACCAAATTGTTAAATAATCAATTAATTTTTATTAATTTGAAAAATAGCATTGAATAAATAAAAATGGGAACTATAAGAGATTTAATACCAGAATGTTGACTAAATATTTTCATGTAAATTGGGTTTATGATGCTCCTGAAGCAATCCTTACATGTAATGAATTAAAATGTAAAAACCAAAGTTTTATTGTTTTTGGTGGTCATGATAAAGTTCTCTATTTGATGGATTCTAAAAGAACTTTAATTGATCAAATCGAATTTGATGGCTGGTGTAGATGCACTTATCCAATTGATTTAGATAATGATGGCTGTGATGAAATTTTAGTAGGAGCGGGAGATGGAAGCATGTTAGTTTTAAAATTAAACCAAGACGCGCGTAAGTTCTATGGTCTTATGCATTATAAATCACATGGAAAGATAATATGTTGTACTGCTGGTGATTTGACTGAAGATGGGGTGGTTGAATTGATCTATGGAGGTGATAATAATAAATTACAGATTTTTTCTGGTATTCGATCTAAAGAACCAAAATTTGTTTTATATTATGATTCTTGGGTAACAGCTGTTACAATAGGGTTATTAAAGGTTAAAGGAGGCTCTGAACTTACCCGAGTTTTAGTAGTAGGTACAAAAAATGGTGATATACAAGTTCTCGAATTCAATGATGGTGGACCAAATATTATATGGCAGAAAAACCTAAGCGTCCGGATAAATGATATTAAAATTGGAGATGTAGCAAATGATAGGGAAAACAAAATTATTATCGCTTCAGATGATTCATATGTAAAAATTCTGGACCCTCTAGGTAAGAGACTGTATTATAAAAAGATTTTACACGCTCGACCACTAAGGATTTTAGTTAATGATATTGACGGGGATAATGCAAATGAGATAATAGTGGGGGCAGCAGATGGATCTTTAAAAGTATTTTATAACGTTAATTATGGGTCAATTTCGTATGATTTAAAATGGAAAATGAAGGTAAAATCATCAATTAAAGATGTCTTTGTAACTGAAGATAAACAACATAATTTAAAAGATATTATTTTTGGAGGATACAATAGAGAACTCTATAGTATTTATGATTTTAAATATGCTGAAAAAGAAAAAATAAATATCGAAAGAAGAAGTATAGAGAAAGAGTTATTGACGGATACAATCGTACCATTGGATCGTTTTTCTACGCTAAAGGTTGGAACAAATGTTAAAGATAAAATTCAAGAGTTTGTAACTTCACGTTCTTATCAAAAGTTGGATGATCTTAAGGAGGATCTTCACGATTTTGGATATCCTACTAAAAAGATTACAAGCACAATAAATTCCTTACTAAAAAATAATAATCTTGTCCAAAAACTTGCCAGACAAAAAATTTGGAAATATGAATTAAAAGAAGAATTAGTAAAGGTAGAGGAAGTCCATAGAGTCGAAAAAGCGGAAATTATAGATGAAAGCGAATTTAACACTGAAGATAAAAAGTATTTAGGGAAATTATCTCAATTTAAAAATAAGATAACTAAAGAAGAATTTTACCCCAAAGATTTGAAATTGAAGTTTCTACGAGACAAAGGTGTGATTTCTTCAAAAAGAGATCTAATTACAAATATCTCAGAACAAGGTTTTACAGAGAAGAGAGTAGAAGCTGAGATCGATACTTTAAAAGAATTAAATATCATAGAATATACCCGATCAAAACCTCGGGGGTGGCAATTACGTAGTGATAAGCCAATTAAGGTAGATAAAATTCAAGAATTAAAAGAAGAAACCTTTCAAGAAGAATCTGAGATTGAAATTAAAATTATTGAACTCTTGAAAAATGAAGCGCCGATTATTAGTAAGGCGAAATTAATTGAGAAGATAGTCACTCAAGGTTATGAATATAGTTTGGTTGAATCCCAAATCGATAAGTTAAATGCTCTAAATAAAATATCTTATTCTCGATCTAAACCAAAAGGCTGGAAATTGGGCTAATAATCCTACTAATCAAGGAAGTTTTTAATTTCCTCTTTAAAAGATGTGAATACTTCTAAATTAGTAAAATCTTTATTATTATACCTTTGCTTGAACAATAACATAATAGGCTCTGTTTCTTCCAAAAAATTCCTTACATATTTATCAGGTTTTCTCTTTTTGTCAATTATTCCGTATAATATTAACGGTTCTTCTTTAATATTGTCTTTAGACTTTATTTTCGTCATTTTAAAAACAAATAAATAGTTTTCTAATTCGAGGTATTCGAGAGTACAATTCATAAAAGCCTGCTCTACAAAAACACTAATTGCTGAAATAAAAGCACCTCTTAAATCTTGAGGGGTTCCCGAATTTTCTACTTTAGGTAATTCTTTAAATAAATGATTTACTAAAGTGAATCCTCGAAAAATAAATCCTATTTCATAAACATCCATTATTATTTGAAACCCCGATAAAATAATTAGATCTAATTAATAAATATTATTTAATCAATCCTAATATATTTAACATAAATGTGAATATTTTTTGATAAATTAATAGTGATCGAATAATTTAATGTTTATTCTTTTTTTCTAACTAAAATGTTATTGGTTTCCATTATTTTATTCTTTTGCATAAAAGTAAATGATTTTAAAGATAAATTTTTAGACTTATCTAAAATTCTAATAAATCTCCAATACACATTTCTTTATGTTGCTTTGGAAATATTTTCATAATGGTTTTTTTGTGTTGAGTACAATGGCAAGAAGCAATTATTTTAATCGTTTTAAGATAATTATATTTATTGAATCCGTGAAATCCTCCTAAAATTCCCTCAATAGTGCCTAGATTTTTAACCAATGTGATAAATTCTTCTAAACCAGGATGAGCGCATCCAACTAATAAAAAGATTTTCTCTTCTCGTTTGAGTACTAGAGCTTGTTCTTTTATGTTAATTCCAAGTTCTCCAGTAATATATACATTTTCTTCTATTTCAGTTATTTCTTTATGTTGTTTAATCGTAGCATTGGGAAATTTTGTTATGAAGTTTTTCATTTGAGAAGAAGGAATAAAAATTTCAATCTTTTCGTTATTTTTAAGAATTTCGTCTAGGGCACCAACATGATCGAAATGATTATGAGAAATGATTATTTTTTCTATCTTAAAAAGATCCAATCCTAATTGCTTTAGATTATTTATTAAAATCTCAGTTTTCTCTCCAACATCAAATAAAATATAATTTTTAGAATAATGATTTTTGATTAATACAGAAAAACCAAAACCTTTCATAAAACCTTGATTTTTACAATGATTATCATAAACAACATATATATCAAAACCCTTGCTTTTCACTCAATACACCTAAATGGATTTTTAGAAATTTCGTATTTTGTTTTATTTCTGCTTTCTTTGGATATAATTATTATTATAAACCGATAAAGAATAAACACATTTTAAAATGAAGAGAAAATATTGTTTTACTTTTTATTAATTATACTTTTATGGGAAATTTCACTTTCTGAAGATATTAAACAGAAAAATTAAATGTTAAATTTATTTATTTTTACGACCTTTATTGTATCAAATTTAAAAATTTTTAAATTCATTTATTTGTTTATTTAAATTAATAATTTAAAAACAATTTGAACTCAAAAAAGGAATTTACAATGTCTAATGATTCAAGTGAAGTTAAAACATGTCCTTATTGTAATGAGAAGCTGAAACACCCTTATTGGGCACATGTTCAACAGAAACACCCAAATGAGTACGCTAAAAAACAAACTTGGATACCTTTATATAAGGATTATAAGAAAATGGGAATGGAAGATAAAATTTGTTTTAAAGTTATTGGAGAACTCTTTAATATTGGATCCGATGAGGTAAAATTTTTCCTAAAGCAAAATAAGTAAATGCAAAAAATAATAAAAATACTAGTGAGAATTTTATGGAAATGTAAAATAAAAAGTTAAAAATAAGATTATTAAAAAAATTTGATTAAAACGAAATTAAAATTCTTCTTCTTCGTATTCATCTTTCAATAGGCCAGCCTGTTTCAACATATCTTCAATAGAATCTCTTGTTTTAATTACTTGTTCATTATCTTTGAGATTTAAATTCTCAATCATTGTATCTGAGAATTCCATAAATTTTTTTATCGATTGACTTGAAAAATCTTTTACTTTTTCTTGTGTATCCTTAATAAAATCCTTTCCAGATTCCCCAAAAACACTACCTACAAAGTCCACGAATTGGTCATTCAGTTGATCTAGGAAATTCTTTTTTTCTTCTGCCATTTTTATTCCACTTTTTTATGTTCAAATTACTACTTTTTTAATTAAATGACTATTTTATTTTTAAGTTTTTCATATTCTTCATATTGGAGAGATGATTAACTTATAATTTCCCTAATAATTTGAAAAAATGAGTTTACTTAGGAGTTTTAATACTCAATTATAATTATTTGTTTAATAAGTCGCAATATTTATTAGCAAAATTAGTGATTAATTGCCAATCTCTAGAGTCATTTCTTTCACCAAGTTTAATATTGGGGTCTTCCCGAGACATAGAAGTCATTATTTTCTTCATCATAGAACCGAGATTTGAATTGTCAGAAAGATCAATAACGCCTCCAAAAGCTTCATATAAATCCGCTTCAATAGCATAATCCTTTAAAACATCTTCAATATATTTCTTCCGAGCTGTGGGACGTTCTTCAGGATTATTTGCAGTCGC
>JARRLT010000104.1:0-7987 GCA_037386725.1 Promethearchaeota archaeon | reverse complement strand
TTGAGCCACTGGATAAACTGGGTTGCACTCTTTGCAGGCGAACGCCTAATCGCAAAGGTAATGTTTAGCGCCGAACTATCAGACGGCTACGTTACTACAATAAATGTAACACTAAAAGAGTCAGCAATGCTCAGGGCAAAAGAGTTCTGCAACCTTCACGGAGTCTGGGAAGGACAAGCAAAAAACGTCACAGTCGAGTAACCACGACTAAACATCAGCACAGAAGCTACAGCCAAGAGCAACAGTGCTAAGTTTTCAGCAAAACTGCCATGTCTGCATTCTGGAAACGTCGAAAAGCTCTTGAGCCGTACTCTTTTTCCAATTTTTTTGCTAATTTTAAGGTTGGTTTAGTCTTAGCTGCTTCTATTCTCCTTAAAAGCGATTCTTTCTCTTGAATTTGTTGAGCAAATTTTTCTTGTGTGAGATTTCTCATATTCCGAGCGTTCCTTATTCTATTAGAATAATCGGAAACTACCACTAAATCTTCATTTTTCGAGGGAGTATATTTTGGTATTGTCTTTTGAGTAGCTTTCTTAGTACGCATTCTAGAACTGTAAGCTCGTCTAGATTTCTTCGATCGTGTTACTATCTTCTTTCCATGTTGAGCACAACTCTGACACACTCTAATTTTAGCTCCTTCAATTAATACTTTTTCTCCGCCTCCCCAAATGACGCCTCCACAAATAGGACATATATCTTCTTTGCTACTTTCTTGTTTTGGCATGAAAAATCAATACACTAATTTTTTAATAATTTTCCTTATTTAGTTATTATATTGGAAATTCTTAAATTTAATTATTTCATTCATAAACTTCAAAAGGTACAAACACTAGTCTGAAAAAATACCTAGACTCACTAAGTTTCTTCAATCAACTAATAAAGATTAGAATCGAGGAATAGATTATCTAAATTGATAATTTTATTTCTAATTTCATAAATGGAGAATATAGGTATTATAAATTATAACAAGTAATCTTTTTATTTTCAAACGACAATCTTCACTTAAGTAAGAGATAAATAAATATATATTAGTAAACAATTTTTACTAAAATAGAAAAATTACTTAATCTTAAAACTATCAAAATAATCATAAATTAGGTTAAATTCGATTTGACTGCAACAAAGGATAAGAAAAAAGAAAGTAAAGATGGAGAATACTTGATCACATACACTCGGCATTTAGAGAAAAGATTGAGAAATCTAGAGACAGAGAAACAACTTTTAGATGCCGAAAGGTTAAGATTAGAACAAGAACTTCACAGCTTACGCAATGAAATTGATCGTTTAAGAGAACCTCCATTAGTTTCTGCCACAGTAATTGATCTTTTAGATGAAAGCAATGGACGAGCAATTGTAAAAAGTTCCACAGGACCTTCTTTCGTCGTTAATGCTAGTAGAAAAGTTAGAAACGAAAAATTAATGGCAGGAATGAGAGTAGCTTTAAATCAGAGAACTTTTGCGATTATGGAAGTTTTACCGACAAAACTCGATCCATTTGTAAAAGGGATGGAATTAATCGATTCTGTACCCGATGTGACTTACAATGATGTTGGAGGTTTAGAGGATCAAATACTGGAAGTAAGAGAAACCGTCGAATTACCTCTTAAAAAACCAGAGCTTTTCAAGAAAATAGGTATTGAACCTCCGAAAGGAGTTCTTTTACATGGTCCTCCTGGGACTGGTAAAACACTTCTTGCTAAAGCAGTTGCTCATGAGACTGAAGCAAGTTTTATTCGAATCATAGGATCTGAATTAGTTCAGAAATTTATTGGAGAAGGAGCGCGCTTAGTACGAGAAATATTTAGTTTGGCTAAACAAAAAGCCCCTACTATACTTTTTATTGACGAATTAGATGCAATTGGATCCCAACGATTAAAAATAGCGACTTCTGGAGATAGGGAAGTTCAGAGAACACTCATGCAATTATTAAGTGAACTCGATGGATTTGAAGCTAGAGGTGATGTGAAAATTATCGGAGCTACAAATCGAGTGGACATTTTAGATCCAGCTCTCCTAAGACCAGGAAGATTTGATCGAAGCATTGAATTTCCTGTTCCAGACGACAAATCAAGAGAAGAAATCTTCAAGATACATTCCCGCAATTTACTAGTATCAGATAGAATTAACTATAAAAAGTTTGTTAATCTTACTGAAGGCGCTACAGGAGCAGATATTAAAGCAATTTGTACAGAAGCAGGTATGTTTGCCATTCGAAAGGATAGTGAACAAATTACTGAAGAAGATTTCTTAGATGCAATAGCTAAGGTTTTGAATAAAATTAAGAATCAATGTATTGATTCTGGTATCTACGCTTAACCTTATTTTATTAACTTTTTTTCATACCTTATTTTATAAATAATATCTATGATTTATTTAGGTAGGATTGATGAATGTAACAAGACTTCTTGATATTCGAAAAATAAAAGGAATATCCGATTATCAATTTCGACCAGAGATAACGGATGTATTATTTGAAGATATTGAAAAAATTGAAATTCGGAAATCGAAAAATACCGGAAAAATACGTTACTTGTATATAGAAGATGAATTGCTTTTAACATTAAGACCCACAAATGGATTATTTACATTGGGCTTTTTAGCTGCTAGAAAGATTATCCAACATTTCCCTCCACCTATTATGCGAGTAATAGTTCTCTCAGAAATATCAGAGTTCATTAAGGAGGGAAGAAATGTGTTTTGTAAACATGTTGTTGATATAGATAATGATTTAAGACCTATGGACGAAGTTATTGTGGTAAATCAGGAAGATGAAATCCTTGCGATAGGAAGGGTTAAAATTCCTGTTAGTTATATAAAATCTTTTGATCGGGGAGTTGCGATTGATGTTCGTAAGGGGATAGATTAAAAAAAGATCTTAAAAATTAAAAATTTGTCTGAATTATATAATTATAATATTAATAATCTTTTTAATGCATAATTATGAAATTACCGAAAGAAATTAAAAAAAGAGAGAAGAGTCACCCTAGAAGGCCAAGTCAAGTGAAAAAAGGGCACAGTCAGTTTGGTTCGCGACAAATGAGACGAAGAATGCAACAACAAGGAATTGACATGGATCAAATAGATTCTACAAGAGTTATAATTGAAAGTCCAGAAAAAACATTAGTAATAAATCAACCTGAGGTAGTGTTAATGAAACAAATGGGACAAGAAATCTATCAAGTAATTGGAGAAGCTGAGGAATATGCTCCGGGTGAATTTACTGTGGGAGAAGAATCTCCTAAAGATAATTTGGACCAAGAAGTTGAGGAATTTGAAGAGGAGGAAGAAGTAAGACCAACAATCACCGAAACTGACATTATGCTTGTTGCTTCCCAGGCAAATGTAGATAAGGCGGAAGCAGAAGCCGTATTAAGGGAGCATAATGGAGATATTGCAAAAGCAATTGTTTATTTAAAGAATCGGTAAAAATAAAGATTAAGAATAATGTATTATTTAATTTTTTAACAAATAATTAAGCAATGAGATTTTATAATGTCAAAGATAAAAAGACCACCAACAAAACAGCGTAAGATTTCTGAGGATACAAAATTAGAAAAAGTAATGATGTTCGTAGGTTGGAGTTTTCTAATTACATTAGGAGGTTTTTTAGGATTCTGGCTTATTTTTGATAATCTTCTTGATATTTCCTTCATAAATCTTCAATTAGATGCTCTTACATTTTCATTCATCATATTTACTGGAACATCATCAGCTTTCGGTTTTGGAGTCGCAACTCTTATAAAAAATAATAGACAAATAAGAAGGAAAAGATTCCTTGATTTCCTTGTTGGAGAATTTCTCCTCTGTATGTTTGCACTATTCTTATTAGCTGCTTATCAATTTTAAAAAATTTCTTTATATGAAGTAATAAAAGATATTTCTCATTTTTTATTTATTCTCCTTCTATTTAATGATTAGATAATTGACTTTGAGAAAGAATTTCGAACATAAAATTATACGATTGTAGAAATATCCTTTATGTTTCTAATTTGGATGATTTCATAATATCATAAAGAAAATGATAATAAATTTTGTTTAATTATAAAGAAGAATTTAAATTTTATTTATAGTCTTCTCGTGTAGGACTAAACACTTCAATTAATTTCGTAGTGTTTATTATATCTGCTCCGTGTTCCTCATCTCCATCAAATACATAACTATCTCCCTTTGTTGCAATAAAATCTTTATCCTTAGTTATAAATTTTACTTTTCCTTCTAAGATATATCCAATTTGATGTGACTTATGCGTATGCATAGGTACCTTCGCTCCTTTTTCAAGAGTAAATACGCAAAGCTGGACATCATCGTTATAAGTTAAAGTTTGTCTAAATATTCCATCTAATGCTTCCACAGCTTCGACACTTTTAACATTAATAGGTCCTTTTTTCATCTATTTATAGCCTCTTTTGATAATTTAGTAATTTTATTCCCACATTTTTTATTTAAATATACTCGTATTAAATAATTTTAAAATTTTTACAATTTATCAGAAAAGAAATATCTCACGACATTATTCGTAGATTAATGGAGTCTATGATTTTTAGTAATAAGTATCATAGTTCAAGAAGATGATTTATTAATTAAATTCGCCAATTAGCATTAAAACCCTTAATAGATTAACAATAGTATTTAAATTATAGATGAGATAATTTTTTATATTAAAATAGGTTGATTATTAAATGCAATAGTCAATTCAATCAGCTTAATAATTTTTTAGGCTATTCCGACAAAATTAGAAGATTATTAAGACTTGAATGATGGATTGTAATAAGAATATATTTTGGAAAGAAGGTCGCATTTAAAATGGTTATGTTACAAGATGCAAATGAAAATTACAAAATGAAAAAAGATTTTTTGAAAAATCTTCTCCCTAAAGTTTTTCGTACCGAAGGAGATGTTGTAAATTTTGATCCTGCAAAAATTAGAAAAAGTGTTATGATGGAAACTGGAATGGATTTAAATTCCGCAAATAAGGTTACTGAAGTTGTGGTAAGGCGAATTATTTCCTCTGGAATTGAATTTCTCTCGGGACCTCATATAAGAGAGATTGTATGTTCTGTCCTTTCTGAACAACGTTTTGAAGAAGAAAGAAAACTTTACACAAGAATTGGAATGCCACTTATGGATTATGAGGCAATCCTTAATCAAGGTATTAAGGAAAATGCCAATCAGGATATGAATCCTGAAAGTATCCATCATTGGGCGGCTAATAGGATTTCAGAAGAATATGCGTTATTACGAATCTTAAATTCTGAAGAAGCCCATGCTCATCTCTATGGTGATATTCATGTTCATATGCTCAGATATTTTGATTTGCGCCCATTTTGTGAAGAATGGGATGCTCGGATGATCTTAGAACATGGACTCCCCCCAGTAAATAGTTGGGCACATTGCAGTAGATCTGGACCAGCTGGAAGTTTAAGGGTTGCAGTAACTCATCTTGCAAAATGGTTAGGGATAATTACCGGTGAATTCTCAGGAGGGCAAGGCTTCGATTATATTATAACGTTTTTAGCTCCTTATGCTCGTGGATTAAGTCAGAGAGAAATTAATCAAAGCATGCAGTGTTTAATCTTTGAGACAAATCAGATATTTGCGGCACGAGGAGGGCAAGTTCCATTTACTTCAATATCATGTACCCCTACAATCCCAAAAGGATTAACCGAAATTCCCGCAATAGGACCTTATGGAAAAGTTTATGGAACCTATGGGGATTATACTATTTGACGCTTTAACAGATGTATATATTAAAGGAGATCATAATGGAAAATTATTTGCTTTTCCAAAACATGAGGTAAAAGTGAAAAAAGAATGGCTAAAAGAATTTGAACCTTCTTATATGAAACTAATGGAAGAAGCCGTGGAAAAGGGTACTCCTTATTTTCTTAACATGTGTCCAGATTGGATGCCCGATGAGATTCATTCACAATGTTGTAGAAAGTTCCTTCGAGGAGATCAAATTATCAGTAAATGTGAGTTAGATCCAGAAAAGAGAAAGAAGGGAAATGTTTGGGATAACTATGTAACAATAGGTTCTCTTCAAAGCGTGAGTTTAAATATGCCAAGATATGCCTATATGGCTCATAATGAAGATGAATATTTTACCATCTTAGACCAAAAAATGGAATTAAGTGCGCAGATCCTTCGAAAGAAATGGAAACTTATGGAAAAGCGACTAGAATCAGGACATCTCCCCCTCTGCAGTGGTAAGATAGACGGAGAACCACTTTTTAAAATGGAGGATCAAAACCTCTCTATAGGTTTTACAGGATTAAATGAAGCAGTTCTGAGCTTAACAGGAGAAGAGTTACATGAAAGTGAGAGTGCTTATAAATTAGGAAAAAAGATTCTCGAATATATGGTTGCTAAATGTAATACTATGACAGAAAGAGATGGCTATTCCTATAGCCTTTGGGAGCAACCTGCAGAATTCAGCTCTACGCGTTTTGCTAAATTAGATCTAAAGCACTTTCCGAAGAAGGCAATTCCTCAATCATCTGGTGATTCTGCATATTATACAAACTCGAGTCATTTTAGATATGACGCAAAGATCCCATTATATGAAAGAATAAAGAAGCAAGGCGATTATCATCCAATTGTTAGTGGTGGTGTGATTACTCATCTTTGGTTAGGTGAACAAAAACCAGATATTGATGGTCTATGGGAGCTCACTAAGAATATCTGCTTTAATACTAATACCGCATATTTTGCATATACAACAGATTTTACATATTGCCCGCATTGTAAAAAAATGTTCCGAGGAGGACAATGGACTTGTCCAAGTTGCTTTTCAGAAGATGTAAAAATATATTCGCGTATAACGGGATATTACAGTGAGGTGAATAGATACAATAAAGGAAAACGAGCAGAATGGGATAGCAGGTCGAGATATAATGTATAAAAGGATTTTACAAAATAATAATAAAGAAATTTATAGAAAACTTACAAAATTAAATTATATAAATCTGTCCAATTCCACCGATATGTATTCCAAGGTATGGAACAATTGATTTTGAGGTTCTAATGGACTAATTGCTCATTAGATGAATTCTTACTAATTTGAGATTTACATAGTCCTACTAATTTATATGATTTTAAATTATCATTAAAAATCGTTTATTTTCATTTGTTTTTGAAGATGATGGTTCTTTATTTATATTAAAAAAATATTTTTTATTCATTATATTTCATTTTTATTCTTAATCCTTCTATCTAATTTACACGAATATTTAAAGCAGCTACAAGTATAGTTCAGTTCATTTAGCATCATAGAAGATAGAATTTATAGAGATATAATCAATTAAAATATCGAATAAAGGTCATCTTTACGCTAATAGTAAAAAAATTTAAAAATAACCCAAATTATTCGTTTAACTATATGAAAAGTAAAAAAGAAAATTCTAAATTTTCACTTTCACGATACAGGAAAGATATGAGACTTGTAGAGCTTGTAAATAAAACTGATAAAATGATATTAGCTGTATGGGCAATTAACTGTTCCGAGCGTGTTTTGCCATATTATGAGAAAAGTTATCCTAAAGACAAACGTCCTAGAAATGCAATCGAAACACTTCAAAACTGGATAAATACAGGTCTTTTTAAAATGAGGATCATACGTAAAGCCTCACTTGATTCTCATAGGGCCGCTCGTGAGGTAGGTGAAGATAACTCCGCTCGTTCTGCTGCTCGTGCTGCAGGTCAAGCTGTTGCGACTGCTCACGTTAAAACTCATTCTATTGGGGCTGCAATTTACAGTTTACAAGCGATTCACAGAGCTGCAAATACCTCTGATGCCAGTAATATTGTAGCCAAGGAACGTGATTGGCAATATATACAATTACTTAAGTTGAGAGAAAAATTAATCTCGAGAGATCTTTAATTAAAAGATAATTAAATTAAATTTACAATCGTCTGGACTTCATTAAAAGTATCTTAATTGAATATAGTTATCAATTAACTCGTTATTTTAATCTGTTCATCTTTTTTT
>JARRLT010000103.1:0-5862 GCA_037386725.1 Promethearchaeota archaeon | reverse complement strand
TCAATAACTTCCATTTCTGCATCTTTAACTGCTTTATAAAATTCATCCCAATTAAATCTTGATTTTTTTGGGTGTTTTACGCCCAAGAATTTATCAAAAAAGTTAATTAGAAGTTTATTTAAATCATCAACGAGAAGAAAACCTCCAGGTTTTAAAACTCTATTTATTTCTTTTAATGCTTTAGGATATTCTGGGATATGATGAAGAACTGTAAAAACAAAAACCGCATCAAATTTACTCGCGGGAAATTTTATATTGGTAATATCTCCGATGGAGATTATAGCAGTTGGGATCTTTTTTCGAGCTTTTAAAATTTGTTCGGGTAATATATCAAATCCATAAAGGTTTGAAGGATGAAATTCTGTTTGAATTAGTTTCAAGCCAAATCCAGATCCACATCCAGCATCTAACACTGTTTTATTTATTAACTGGATCTTATGAGCTTTTAAAAATTTTCTAAAAATAATCATTTCAAAATATTTTTGCATTAATCTTTTTAATAGACTATTTACAAAAATTTTATCTAAGGTATCTATGACTACTACCATAATATAACTTACTTTGTTTTAAATTAAAGGGTTAAAAACCGCATATTAATAATATATGATAAGAATTAAAGAAAAAAGTTAAGGTTATAGAAATAAAGCTCAATAATTCTTAGCTCTGATTTTAAAAATAAAATTATAATAAAAATACTTACTAGTTATTTAAAATATTACAATTTTTAAGAAGAAAGATTTAAATATTATCAAAATAATCATTTTAATTATTTGGAGGTTTTTGTAAAAAATGAATAATAAATTGGAATACTCAACGATAATAAAGAAATTCAAAGAACAAGTTTCTCAAAAAAAGTTGCTTATCATAATTTTAGGTGTTGCTGTCTACATTTTAATATTGACATTTGTATTCGTTCCCCTTCAAGGTGGGTTCATTTCTTCAACCCAAATAATGCCTCCCACTGATAATTTATCTAGTCAATATAAAACAAATATTCCACTTCAATTTTTGGGGACTTACGGTGTTTCGATAGCAATTGCTTTCGTGATGTTATCACATGTTTTATTGGCAAATTTACAATTAGGAGGATCTTGGGTTGCTGTAAGTTCTGAAACAATATTTCATAGAAATGGTGCAGATAGATTTAATCGGTTATCTAAATCTATAACTTTATTTAATGTAATGTTATTTAGTTTAGGAACTACATTTGCTACAGCAGGAGTACTCTTCTTTATTATATTTGTACCTAATTTAGCAACAGTTCTCTTTCATATATACTTTTGGCCTTTATTCTTTGAGGCTATTTCATTCTTCTTGGAAGTATTCTTTTTATATACCTATTGGTTTTCATGGGATAAGATTAAACCTAAATATCACCAAATTTTGGGTTATGGTTACGCTATTACAGTCTTTATTCAGACTTTTTTTATAAATATGGTAGCAGCAGGTATGTTAACTCCTGGAACCCCCACAATAACATTCACAAGTAGTGGTCTTCTCACAATGACCCCAAGTGATTTATTATCTTGGTGGTTTAATCCAACAACATGGTATTTGACGCTCCATCGTTTTGTGGCAGCTGTATCTGTATTTGGTTTTATTATAGCTCTTTTAGCAATGTTTCATTATAAGGATCGTCCTGATCGTGCATCTAAAAAATACTGGGATTGGGTAGGGTCCTGGGGAATAATGTGGGGTCTTGGTGGTTTGGTTTTACAGCCTATATTTGGCTTACTATATGTAAATCAACTATTCTATTCTTCTAATCCCGCATTTCAGATGATGATGCATGGACCTAGAGCTTGGGAGATGTTGTTGATGGTTTCCCTTTTAGCAGCTTTATTTCTAATAATTCTCGTCTATTATATTGATAGAAAAGAAGAAATTCTCAATCGAGAAGAAAATCAAAAATATAAGAAATTGCTTAATTATTTTCTTATTATTAGTGCGGTATGTGCTTTTTTCTTAGTACAACCCTCTTGGTTAGGTGGTAATTTTGAATTTGGAACTAATTCAGTTTTCAATCCCCTTGGTATAATGGCCATAAAATATTTAGCCCTACTAATAATGCTGATTATTGGAATTCTAGTAGTGGCTATTGATGTAAAAATGTTAAGAAAAATGAAAGAGGGAGAATGGGGAAAACTTTCGAATGTTTCGAGGTATGCCGGAATTTTAACGGGGGTTATAGGGATGTTTATAGTTATTGTTATGGGTTATGTTAGAGAATCTAGCCGAGCTCCATACACAATATTTGGAATCTTACCGGTTCCAGGAATGAGTATGAATCCTACTCCAATTGCAGTTGATCGTATCTTTATTGTTTTCGGAGTAATCCTGTTAATGATTATACTTATATTTTGGTTTACTTCAAAGGTCACAGCTCACCATCCTGAAGAAATGGATAAGATATATACAACTCAACCAGCTTTTAATTAAATTAATTTTTTATTCTATTTATTTAAATAAAGAAATTTAAAGAAATTCTAACATCATAAAACATTGAAAGCAAATTCTAGAACTTCAGGAATTCATGTTAAATACGAAGATTTATAGAATTGAAATTTATATTAGAAATGAAAGTTAAACTTGAGTTAAATTTAAACTATTAAAAGTTGTAACCAATTGTTTCAATGGCTGTAATTGAAATTTAATTTATTTTAATAGAAATTGGCAAATATTAATTCTCAGATAAAATCTAAATTTTAAAAACAATAGTTTTATAAAAGGATTCCACATAATAGGTAATTATGGCGCAATTATTAAAATGTAAAGTATGTGGATACATTATTGAGGAAAGTAAATTAGGGGAGAAGTGTCCAGCGTGTGGAGTCCCAAAAACTGCATTTGAACCATATAAAGAAAGAGTATCAAAAAAACGTAAAAAAATCTTAGATTTAGAAATTCATCCTATATTGACCCACTTTGCAGTAGGCTTTAGCATTTTCTCTTTTATCCTTACATTGTTAACTATGGTATTTCCAACGTTCTATAGAAATGATATTTTAAAAACTATTGTTATTCTAAATGTATCATTGCCGATCTTTGTAGTTTTAACCTTAGCAAGTGGAATTTTTGATGGAAAAATACGATTTAAACGAATAATTACAATTCAACATATAAAGAAAATGATTATAGCATCAATATTCCTAGCTCTGGCCATATCAATTTCTGTAATTAGTTTCTTCTTACCGACTGAAAGTATTTTAATTGCTCTCTTGATTATAAGTTTCTTTTGTGTGGTTTGTGCAGCATTATTAGGTCTTATCGGAAAAACTTTGAAATGTATAGCCTATCCAAATTAAAAACTCTTACTATTTTTTGATTTTATCTTCTTTTACTGTTGCGGATCTAATTATATCTTCTTCTAAAAGAACTAAATTTAGTTTGTTATAAGGGATATTTACCATTGTAAAATAAGGAATTATCAAATGAGAAATAGGTAAATGAAGTAAAGTTGCTAATATTACAGAACGTAAAAATGAAATGAGTCGGTTTCGAGCAGTCCCAATTCTCATTCCCAAATCTGCTCTTAAAGTAGCAGATCTTACCGCTATTTTCCGATAATACTCATACTTACGTGAAAGAATATTAAGATTTAGTTCACGGTTATTTAAATAAGATGAGAGAATATATGCTAAAAATTCAGCATCAGCGAATCCACTATTCATTCCTTGTCCTCCAATTGGGGACATAATATGAGCTGCATCTCCACATAAAAAGACCTTTTTATGCCAATATGATTTTGCTAAAAATCTTTGGACTCCAAATGGATTTTGACTTAATTTGTTATTCACATCTAGCCTAATTCCAGTACGTTTAAATACATTTTTTTCTAAAAATCCTTTTTTAGGATTTTCAATAAACTTTTGAGTTTGAATGATCCATCTTCTATTCTTATTGGGTAATGGGAAAGATTCAACACTTCCTTTATTTGTAAACCATAAGATAGCATCTTTCTTAAAAAGAGATCTATCTTTATAATCTCCCATTATAAAAGTTGGCTGATAATAATATCCTTTAAAGGCAATATTAACTTTTTCTCTAATAATAGATTTCTCTCCATCACAAGCACAAAGAAATTCTGTTAAGAAAGCAGTTTCTTTTCTGGTTTGGATATTATAACATTTTAATAAATACCCCTCAGGTTTTGATTTTAAATCCAAAACTTTATGTCCTCTCAATAACGTAACACAAGAATACTTTTTTAGATTCCTTTCTAAAATTCTTTCTGTAGAAGCTTGTGATAGAGAAATAAGGAATGGAAATTTAGAAGGAATTTTTTTAATTTTTAACGTTCCTAATCGAAATTTATTTCCAAAAAAAGTTGCATTTTTCCCTTTGATCCCACTTTGGATAAATATTTGGGCTAAATTCAATTTTTCTAAGATCTCTAATGAAGGTGGTGAAATACCGATCGCTTTAGACCAAGGCTTTCTAATCAGATCTTTTTCTAAAATTAAAGTTTCAATTCCTTTTGAACCGAGAAAATTTCCTAATAATAATCCAACAGGGCCGGCTCCTACAATTATTATTTTATGATTCATATAAATAACTTTTTAAGATTAATTTTAACTTTAAAACAATATCTATAATTCTAATTCATTTAAATCCTATAAGATTATAGAATTATAATACTTTGAACATTTATAATTTATTAAGAAAAATGTAAAAAAGGCATATTAATTCTTTCACTGAATACTTGATTATTTTTTAAAATAATATAATATGACACTTCAGAATAGTATAGTAACAAATAAACAAAAAGCTATAGGGTGGATTAAAGCAATTCGACCTAAATTCTTGATTTCATATATTATTTTAGGATTTGGAGGGATTGTTATCGGGATTATAAATTCTAGCAATAAATTGAACGCTCCTTTACTTATTTTATCACTTTGTACGATATTACTTGCAGGAATTGGTGTTCATTTTAGAGACGAAGCTTCAGATTGGCTTGCAGGTTATGATAAAATAGCTGGAGGTGTTGGAGTAATAAGGGAAGGGATTTTAAAAGTTAGATCTCTACAGATTACGGGAAGAGTTTTGACCGCAATCTCTTTAGGATTAGTTATTCTTCATACCATTATAATTTGGCAGCTAATTTATATTGTAGTTCCAATAGTAGTTGTAATACTTGCATCAAATTTTATTACAGAAAAAATTTCATTAGGACATGAAATTGGTCCAGCATTCGCATATTCCATGGCACTTTTATGGGTTTTTTTGGGTCAAGGGTGGATATTTACATTTTCAACGCTTTTTTTGTAATATTCGCTTTTTTACTTATATTTGCGTTAGTTCCTTATCAAGATATCGGTGATTATGAAGCAGATTTAAAGTCTGGTAAGAAAACCCTTACAGTTAAATTAGGAATTGATGCGGTTGGGCAACTATCGATCCTAATAGCTGTTATTTCAATTATTTTTCTTTATATAAGTATTCTAACTATTTTTTAGATTAATTGATCTTTTGGGAAATTATAACCTTCCCCCGAAGTTTAGATAATTGAGATTTTCATAAATATTTAGACGAATTCCAATATTCATCTATATTTTTAAAAAATTAAAAATAAAATTATTAAGCATACTTAATTATTAAGGGTATGAATAGAGAAGAATTATTAGGTTCATTTCAATCAAACAAAACTAAGAACCAATTTAACTTCAATTATATGAACAAGAATCAAGAAAACAGAATGAAAACTGGTACTACTACAGTAGCTCTAACATGTAAAGATGCTGTGGTAATGGGGACCGACAAGAGAGCCTCAATGGCCTATTTTGTCTCAAGTAAGACGGCAAAAAAATTACATAAAATCCAAGATCACCTTTGGATGACGATTGCTGGATCAGTAGCGGA
>JARRLT010000102.1:0-16910 GCA_037386725.1 Promethearchaeota archaeon | reverse complement strand
AATACAAGAAATAATCTTTCTGTATGGCCTAAATTTACACCATTTTGTAATTTTTGTAAAATTTCTTTTATACAGGGGGGAAAAATTTGTTCGGTTTCAATGTCTGAACTATAAGTAAAGTCAAACGAATATTCGAGATGCTCTTTAATATTATCCCAATCTTGCAATATTTTATCGTAGAGTTTCTTAAATTTATCTATTTGGAAGAGTTTTGATTTTAAATTCTCAATATTGTTGGAATCATTACTTTGACTTATTTTAATCCTTTTTCTAACGTATTCTTGGATTAATCTCACAAGTTGGTCTTTTTTAATAAAAACATACCCCTCAGAGAGGGGATTATTTATTAATCGTCGATGTTCGTCTCTTAATTCAATTGCTAATCTTAAATAATCAACATAATGAATGCTAAAATTGGTCTCTAATACTTCACGCTGAGTGTTGTGAACCCGTAAACCAAAACGAGCGGGAATTTCATAGTATCGAATACTTATGCCTAAATCTTGGCAAATATCATAAATGTAAGATACATCCTCCTCAATCAAATTACCATAAGTTACTTTGGAGTAGAGGTTTGCTACTCTATTTGAAATGATATCTTTATTAAGAAGATAAAGGAGAATCCTGATAATAAGATAGATATAAATATTTGACTCATCTGAATCGGGTAATGGATAATATTCAATATTATTAAACGCTGCTTCGAAAATATTGGAAATATAATCTGAGATCTCATTGCTTCCATCAGAAAACACATCTGAAATAAAATCAAACGGATGTTTCGATTTAATTTCATTGAAATAATCTTCTAAAGAAGGAAGCCACGGATAACGATAAATTAGCTCGATTGGTATATTCAAGACTTCCTTGCCTCTTATTTATATGTTATAAAAAAATTGGATGGATTAAAATTAAATACTACGAGTAACCAAATTTAGTAATAAAGTGTAAATAAAAAAACTCTAATGTAAAGACTAATAGACGTCCATGTCATCTTCGTCTTCAAATTCTGCCTCCTCAACTCTAGGAGCAAGAAAGTAACTCAATTTTCCACCTTCAAGAAGATTAAAAATCATCTTCAATGGATGATCTGTTTCTAAGAAAACGGTTAATTTTTCTGTTATAGAGGCAATCTTAAGAATTGCTTTTAAGAAAGCTAATGAATATGCGCCTGTACTGTTTGCATCAATTTCGGACTCAATTAAATCTTCTAATGCAAGGTTATATTCCATTTCACCAATTTGTCCAGAAGAATTAAAAACTAAGGCTTGATCTTTTACTGCTTTTATATTAAGTATTTCTGAATAAATCTCTGCGTCTTTAATTGCTTCCACTAAAAATTCTGGGTCAATCACCCATCTTGTAGGGTAATCATAGTTAAGAAGAGTATCCATTGGGATTTCCTCGATTTCGATATCAAGCAAGGCGAGACTAAAAGTACGTGACCTTGACATTCCTTCCCTTTGCATTACAATCTTAATTTTATTATCGTTTTCCTTAAAATTTATTTCAATAGAATCATCTGTTGAAGATCTTTTTAAGATTTTATCAAGATCATCAAGATTTAATCCGATTTTGTGCTGAGCTACTTCATCCTCTCCTCCTTTACCAGAACCACCTTCTTCAAATTCATATTCATCAAAATCTTCCTTATCAATAGTTAACTTTAGCAAGCAAACTCGACTTGGGTCCATTGCAGTAATTGAAAATTCATTTTCAGTAACCTTAAACTCTGTTTCATCTATAATACTGGAGAGAGTTTCTACGATACCTTTAAGTATCCGACTATTTTCTAATTTTAACTTGAAAGACATTTCTGCTCAATTCTTCAATTTTATTCAAATAATAATGGGAGATAAGATTTTGTATTTTAATAAGATTAATATTAGTCTTTTAATAATGCTATACTTATAAAATTAATAATTAACTATTTTAAATCAACATAATTTTTAAAATCGCCTCTAAGAATTAATAAAGTGAAAAGTGACCCTAATGGAAGCAAATTATGCTAAACAGCGTATAATTAATGATATTGAAACAAATGATATAAAAATACAAGTTACCGGATTTGTAAAAGAGAAAAAAGATAACGAAGAATTTATTTTAGATGATAAATCAGGTCAGATACGCGTTTTAGCTAGTAATATTGAGAAAAAAATTCCTGAAGTTGATGATTTGGTAAATGTATTTGGCGAATTAGAAATAAAGACGAATGGAGAGAAAGTTCTGAACGCATACATTATCCAAGATATGAATAAACTCAATTTTGATTATTATTTAAAGCTTTACGACTTGAAAAAAGATCTAAAATAATAAAAAAAGAGATCTTAAATGTCATTTTTTCTTTATTCTAAAAATTTCTTTATTATCGATGACTTTGTAAAAGTATTGTAGTTAAAGAGAATTTAGGGATTTTTTATTATTGCTAATCCTTATAAGAGTTTCTTATAATAGTGAATAAATAAATTTTAGTAGGATGTATTTCTATTTCAATTAAAGAAACGCATTGATTAAATTGATGAAAAAATGGTAGAATTTTGTCCAGAATGCTCTAGCCTTCTGAGAAGACAATTAAGGGATGGGGAGAAATATTTATCATGCAAATGTGGTTATGAAAGAAAAATAAGTGCGAATACTGGAGAAATCAAAGAGGTAATTGAAAAGAAAAAAGAAGAACTTGATAAAAATTTAATTGTAGTCTCTAATGATGATAAAATAACAGTTCATCCTACGGTTAACGCCGAGTGTCCTAAGTGCGGATATAGTGAAGCCGAAGCTTGGCAAGAGCAAACAAGAAGTGCAGATGAACCTAGTACAAGTTTTTTCCGCTGTTTAAAATGTAAACATACATGGCGAGAATATTAAATTTAAATTCGATATTTGAATTAGATTTAAATATTTCAACCATATTTTATTTCTATTTTTGGATCTAATCTCGTCATATCACCAGAGTGATATTTCCATATACATGTTTGCGCGTGAAAGAACAGTTTCACGAAATTTATGCAAAATCTCTTTAAAGTATGAAAAAAGAATGTAGGATTGAATAATTCGGTTATTTCACGTATTAACATTCTATAGAAAGATATTTATAAAAATTTTGTAAGATATTTCACAAATAAAAGTATTTTTAGAAAGAGAGATTAATTTTCATGAAAACTATTATATTTCATGGGAGTCCGAGAAAAAATCAAAATTCAGACACTCTAGTTAATTATTTTATAAAAGGAATGAATGTTAAAGGAGATAAGGAAGTAAGACATTTTTTTATTAATGAATTGAATATTAAACCATGTCAAGGATGTCTTAAATGCGCAACATCACCAAATCATAGCTGTGCAATAAAAGATGATATGGAAGAAATTTATTCAGCATATAAAAAAGCAAAAACGATCGTTTTTGCCACGCCTATGTATTGGGGATATATGACGGCTCAACTTAAAATTGTATTCGATAGAATGGAAGCCCTTGCTTGGGAAGATTTTGGAAACAAAATATTTGTAGTCATTATTACGTATCGACATCATTGTGAATCAACAGTTGCATTTTTTGAACGAATAGCCCCGTTTTTTAATATCAAATTATTCATAATTACATGCTGTACCTATAATAAAGATAACCAAAAAGATATTCCAATTACTATGTGCCAAGATCAATTAGAAGATGCTTTTCAACTTGGAATTAAAATAAGTACTATGGAAAAAAATGAAGAATTGAAACCAAATCAATAAATTCAAAAATTTATGCAAGAAATCTTATAAATCCTTGAATTAACCTATTTTAAGAAATTAAATATTTTTCTCCTTCTTCAAGATTTTGGTCTTCTACATAGGATTTAGGAACAGGAATGCAATATTTTTTCTCCCCATTTTCTGCTTTACTTTCAATAGAAGAGTCAAAACCTTCTTTCTCAACTTCTTTCTTTCCCTTTCTAAACCCAAATCTTCCATTTTTTACAACATTAATACCAATTAGTATTAGGATTAACCCAAACACCGAGAGTGCTATGGTTATTAATCCTAAATTATTCCACCAATTCCTCCAAAGATCTTCTGTACTAATTGTAATTGGTTCTATTCCAGGAGGGGGAGATATATTTCTTTCAGTTATGAAAAAAATTGCGATAGACCCTATTGGATTCCCAATTAACAGATATATGCCAAAAATTATTAAAAAATATCCAATTACTTTATTTTTATCCACTAAAAAGCCCTCATTTCGAATATTTGATACTTAAATAAGATGATTATTATGAAACTTAAATTTATATTCCTCTCTTTCCAAAATTAGAAAAGTTATATTATATGAAGGAATACTCTTTTTTATCGGGACCTTACAATATAGTTAAATCTATTTAAACTTGAGAGTATTGAATAAAAATATTTCTTAAGAAATATAGAATCTCAGTTATAAATATTAAGTTTAAAAATTAAAATGAGGAAATGAATCTAATTAGACCTATGTTAATACTTCCAAAATTTTTGTAAGAATTCGTGCTTTTCCACCAGTTGATTGGACAATTTCTTTTCCGCAGATAGTACAATCAACATCTGTTCCTGCACAGCCGAATATGATTTGCTGATTACCACAATTGAGACATATTACTCTTAAAATTCTACTTTTAGGCTGTGGAATCAAATCTTTTAATATTTTATGCTTCATAATTTATCACTTTTTAATCATTTTAAGATGCTTGTAATTCAAATTTTTTTACTCTAAATGCCTTTCCTCTTTCTACTCGACGCCTTGCCTCGTTAAGCATACGTTCTTTGCCCTTTTTATAAACTGAAACAATCTGCTCAGTGTGCTTATGACAATGGGGACAATATCTATTCACTTTTCGTGGAAATTTCATTATATAGTATCACTTTTAGCTTAAAACAATTCCTTTTATGAAGAAAATTTACAATTAATATTAAATTTTATTGATTAGAAATTATCTAAAAACCAAATTTTGTTTTTGAATATCATGGAATCACATGAATCTTCAAATTGTAGTGTTGAGAGTAACTTCCATATATCCTTTAGAATAAAATAATAAATATAAAGTTAATAAAAAATAATTTAAAGGGGTTAATCATTATTTAACAAAACTACTGAAGAGAATTTAGAAATGACATTTAAGGAGAAATTTAGAGAAGGAATAATTAGTTGTAGGGATTTTAATAGGGAAGACATTGACTATATAATCGAAAAAGCTAAAAGTTTGATGAAAACCAAGAATTCTAATCGTCTTTCAGGAAAGATTTTAGCTACACTTTTATTTGAACCATCCACACGCACTAGACTAAGTTTTGAATCTGCTATGCATCGATTAGGAGGGAGTGTAATTGGATTTCAATCGGGAGATGTGTCATCAATTAAAAAAGGGGAAAGTCTTGCTGATACTGTCCGAACGGTGGAAAATTATTCCGATTGTATTGTAATGAGACATTCTCTTGAAGGTGCTGCAAGGTTAGCATCAAAATTTGCAAAAATCCCAATAATTAATGCAGGTTCAGGAAGTGGAGAACATCCTACTCAAGCTCTTTTAGATTTATTAACTATGTCTGTTGAATCAGAAAAGATCGATGGTCTTACAATCGGAATAATGGGAGATTTAAAATTTGGGAGAACGGTACACTCACTTTCAATATTATTGACTAAATTTGATGTGAAAGTTTACTTTATCAGCCCTATGGAATTAATGATGAGGAGACGATATAAGGAGTATTTAACGGATCAAAAACTTGATTTTGAGGAAATTATAAAATATAGAAATGTATTAGAGGATTTAGATATTTTATATATGACTCGTATCCAAAAAGAAAGATTTGTAGATTTAGAAGAATATGAAAAAGTAAAAACATTTTATGTATTTACTAAAGAAGATCTCGAAAAAACAAGAGACAATTTTAGATTAATGCATCCTTTACCTCGCATTACAGAAATTTCTCCTGAAATAGATGATTCTCCTAAGGCGATATACTTTAAACAAACTTATTATGGAATTCCAATGCGAGAAGCTTTGCTAGATGAACTTATAGGGAACTAATAGCATTTTTTTCTTATTTTTATTACACAGATTCTATTTTAATTATTTTTCTATTAAAAAGAAATGTAAGGAACTTTCTAATATATCATGTTTTAAACTTATGAATATTTAAAATTATCTTGTTAAGAAACTATTGATAGAAAATCCATTTAATCGAGTTTTATATAATAATTCAATACTTTCCGACAGTTTATTAGGATCTTCTAACAATAAATTGAAAATTCCCCCTCCCGTAAACTTTTCTTGGAACCTCCTATATAAAATTATAGAATTTTCAAGAGTCAAATCTGCATTAGAATTTATAATCTTTGTATTAAAAGACTCTAAGTTATAATTTTGAATATTTTTAGTTTTAAAATTAGATCCATTACTATTATGGAAGGAATGGGGTTGAGTTAGAATATAATATAAATCATTTTTTTCATTGTATTCGCGTAATAATTTTTGAATAAAATCTAAAATGTTCAGCAAGAAATTTTCACTTGTCTTTAATCGCTCAAATTCAATTCCGCAATGAGATTGTATAGCTTTATGCATTCCTAAGACACTTATAGAAGCAATCGCTTGATCTATCAAAGGTCTATTAGATAATTGAGTATTAATTTTTTGCCATTGTCGTGAACCTCGAATTCTTTTCTCTATGAAATCCTTTTTGATATTAAAGAACTTTATACTGCTTTCAACTCTTTCTTGAAGTAGTTCAAAGAGAATATCATCATTTCCTTCAGCTTTTTCAGTTATGGCAAAAAGGTTAATAAAAATTTTATCTAAAATTAACCGTGGATGACTCATTGATTGATTTCTAAATTTTTGATTTACTAAAGTTGAATTAAGAAATTGGGAAGAGGAGTCTTGAAATATGAGATTCTTTAAAATTCCCTTTTGGAAGTTTTCAATCGAAAAAATCCTCTGAAGATCCTCTATATCTAATTTTGCGTAATCTGCTAAAAATAGGGGATTATATGTGCCATCCATTAACTCATATTTCATAAGATATTGTAAAATTTCATTGAATTGAGAGATTTGATTGAAATCTTTGTTAGAGTTCGTTAATTGTTCAAAAGTGAATTCAAGAGAAATTTTAGAACCCTTTGACACTTTGGAATTTGAAAAAAAGAGTGTGTTTAAAAGGTCTAAAAATAAGTTTTTCTTTTTTTCTTTCCACTGACTCAATGCCGATATAAAATATTTGTCAAAACTTCCAATACAGAAATCAGTTGCAATTAATTTAGAACACCAACCAAGAAAGTTTCCAGTATCAGTTAGCATCTTATGATAAAAGTAAAAATCATCATTATTTGAAAGAGAATACTCCTTTATTTTAAATCGTTCAAAAAGAATCTCACCAGGAATATACAGTCCGAGAGGTTTTAATGCCCAATCATATAAATTTAACAAGATAATTTGACCTGAGAGGTACATATCAGCAAGATCTTTGGGCAAGAGATTTAGTAATAAAAATTGTTCTGATACTTCTGATCCAAGTTGAAATAGAAAATTATCGGGATTAATATCATGGTTATCATAGAGCAATCGAGTATCATAAGGAGGTGTTCCTAAACGAGTAAGTTTATGACGGATGCTTTCTAATCCCTCTTCTAAGAGAATTGCATTAATATATTCTCTCATCAAGGGAGTTGTCAAGTATTCAATGTTAGTACTAAATAAGCGATTTTTTACAATCTTTGCTATTCTTTTAGCCATAAATTGATTCATTTCACCTTCTTTTTGAAGAAATTGTTCGATTTTTCTTATATCGAATGGTTCTTTTGAATATTTTGAAGTACGAATCATCAAAGACTTATTTTCTTCGTTAATTATTTGTTCAATTGATGTTAAAGCTTTTAACATCTTTTTACCTAAAGAAGTCAAAAAATATCCAGTATCATTAGACTCAATTAATCCAGTCTCCTTTAGAGTGTTCAAATGAAATGAAAAATTTATTGAAGTTAAATTATCCTTAACTATAGACTTTTGAAGGTTTGAAAATGAAAGTTCTTTTTCAGAAAATTGTAATCTTTTTAAAATATCAATTCTAATTTTCTTACCCATAACTTTTAATTGTTTTTCGAGAAGTGAAACGTTTTTGTCGGAATACATTCTTATGTTATTATCTGTGCTCTATTTACGTCTATATCTATACATATTAATAGATAATTCGTGTATATAAAAATTATTACTAAAGGGTTAGTCTTGACTTCTCTGATATCATCTTGGTGATACTTATAATAAAATAAAAAAGGTTTTTCCCCTCAAAAACTAGAATAAGTTTTGAGTAGATTATATCTAAGACATTAAAAGCTTCAAGGTAATCCAAAATGATTTAAATTAAAAATACTATGAAAAAATACAAAATAAGGGAAAATCAGTTAAATAGTAATAATTATAGAATAAATTCAGAAGAAAAAATTATCTCGCAGCCATCGCAATTCTTTCAACTTCATCCTTTTTCTTAACGGCATTCGAATCTTGACTATTTCGCCCTGCTAAAATTAGTTCTTGGGCAATATTTTCTTCAAAATTACGGATGTTTGAATGTGAACGTTGTCCTATTGCTTGTACAATATATTTTATAGCCAAATCAATTCTCCTTTGCGGTGCTACATCCACGGATGAACTATAGGATATACCCCCCATCGCTATTCTTGTAACTTCTTCTCTTGGTGCAGTATTAATAATTGCATCCACTAATACTTGAATTGGGTTTTCTTCTGTTCTAAGATCGATTAAAATAAACGCATTCTTAATGCTTTTGATTAAACGATATTTCTTGCCTGAACTATATGAACTTTTATGACCACGAATCTTATTTCCGATAAACCCAGGTGATAATAATCGATTCACAAACCGTTCAACTATTGAAACTTTACTGGTTTTCCAAAATCTTTTATGTTCGTGTTTACCGCAAGAATGCGGAATAATTATTGGTTTTAAATTAATATAACTTTCTAAAGTTGGATCCCTAATTTCGATATTATTAAAAGACCATCTACTATAAAGTAAAACTTCATCTGAACTTGTTTTTTTCTCACTTTCACTCATTCTTACTCCCTCTTTAACGTAATGGTTTCTCTCGGATTCCTTTTATGAGAGCATCTAAACTAACTCCATTGACCTTAACAACCTTCCATCTTACCCCAGGTAAGTCTCCTACTGCTCTCCCTTTTGCTCCTCCAATCCCTTCAACTATTATTCTATCATGTTCTTCAATGAAGTTAAGCGCACCATCACCAGGAAGAAATGCGGTAATAGATTTTCCATTCTTTTTCAATTGAACTCGTACACATTTACGAATTGCTGAGTTAGGCTGTTTTGATTCTCTCCCTACTTTTTGAAGAACAATTCCAGATGCTTGTGGAGCTCCTTCAAGAGGGTCAACTTTTTGCTTTAATTTCAACCTTTTCCTTTTGTATTTAGTTTTCGACCACCGAAACTTCTTTCTGTTTGCTTTGAGTTTCCTTGCGGCATAAAGTCCCTTCGGGTTACTAATTTTAATCAATCCTTTAAAATTTGTTTTATAATAATATTATTTAGAATATTTCTTATAACTTAAAATTTTCGTTATAATACATAAAAATAAAATTGATCTAAAGGGATCAGACTTCATTGCATTACTTAGATTAAATAAAGATTTTATTTTTCATTAAGGAGATAAGATATTAAATTTAAAATTGATTAAGAAAAAGAACTTCATATTACAAATGAATACTCGTAAAAGAGTCCAATTGGATTTAAATTAAAATTGAAATAAATCGAAATTAAGAGCGTGTATCGATAATTACATTATCTACTTCAAAATGCCGAAGAACTAATGTTTTTATCTTTCTAATCATACTTCCATCTTTTCCGATTGCTTTTCCACGATCTTCAGGGGGAACTGAAATAATCACAGTTTTCTTATTATTTCTTGTCTCCTTAATTTCAATGTTTTTTACCTTCACTGAATTTTTTGAAGTATTAAATATAAATTGGATAAATTTTTTCAAATTTTCAGAGAATGGGATTACATCAACTTTTTTATTAAGTTTTGAAGTCAAATCCTTAACATGTTCTCCAGCTTTTCCGATTGCTTTTCCAACATCTTCTTTTTTCACTAAGAAAATTATAACTTCAGAATTTCCAGGGGTTTCCCAAACTAAACAATCTTTTATAATTGCGCCTGAAATGTTATTGAATAAGCTAATCAATTCCATAGACTCTCTATCGAGCTTAATATTCTTCTTTAACATATTTTAAAAACCAGTATAAATAATTCCTTTTTTAATCTTTATTCTATTTATTCTTTAAACTTTGTAAGTCGCTATCCCCATAATCGTAAATACCGATTACAGAAATCATGTATGGTTTTGCGCATGCAAGACCAAGATCCCAACTACTCCCTTTATAGGTATGAACAAAAATTTTGTCTTTATCTTCTAAGAGTGAATTTTGATGTTCAATTTGATATTGTAAATCCATAGGAGCATTATTAGCTAAAATTAACATTTTATAGGGTTTCTTTCTGATAGTTCTTAAAACTTGGTTCGCACCATACACTAATTCTCCGCTTCTTAACGCGTTTCTTTAATATTTTTTGGATTCCTTGGCTCTTTATTTATTTTTTAGACTTCTCTAGAATTTCCAGATTACGATCGAGGTCAAACCGGATGTCAACACGTCCAGTTCCTATAGGTGATAATTGCCCAACAATTACATTCTCTGGAATACCTAAAAGTCTTTCTTCTTCCCCATATAACCCGGCATCTAACAATTGATTTACAGTTACTTCAAATGCTGCTCTTGCAAACACACTTGATTTTGAACCTGAGATCCCATGTCTCCCAATTGACTGAATGGTTCCAGTTTTACACATTAAATCAGAAAGAATAAGTAGATGTCGTAAATCTACATCCAATCCTTGTTGTTCAAGAACTTGTTTCGCTTCATTTATAATCATATTCCTTGCTGCTTCAATTCCAAATAATTTTTCAACTTCATGAATATGGTTTGATACAGTTCTTGTTGCATCAACGCCTTCAATTTTCACTACACCTGAAAGATTTGTTCCTTCAGTTTTAATGACCCATTCTTTATTATTATCTGTAGGAGTTAATAATCCTCTTTTAATCCCTCTAATCCCCTTAACAACCTTTTTCAAAATCTTTTCTCTTAATTTCTGTAAACTTTGAAGATCTTCAATTCCCGGATCAATAATAATTGAATTTCCTTCTCTTTTAATGGTTCCTTTTTTCTTATAACGTTTTAAGGTTTCTGGGATCTTTTCAATATCAATTCCTTTACGTTCACAAATTTCTGGAATAAGGTTTATCACGATATTCCAGTTAACGAAATCCAAATCTACCGAACTAGTAATCTGTTCTATACGAATTTGTTCTATTCTGTTGTGGACACTAATTGCTTTTTTCTCATCGTCTCGGTACCCTTCTTCCAAAAATACTTGCATATTAGGGGTCGAAGGAAATCGACGCGCATCAACAATTTCAATTAATCGAGGTAACCCTTGAGTAACTGAAAATTCTTCAACACCCGCATAATGGAAGGTTCTTAAGGTCATCTGAGTACCCGGTTCCCCAATTGATTGGGCTGCTACGGTTCCTACGGGTTCTGATGATTCTACAATCGCGTTATTAAAATTAATATAAATTTTATTGAGGAAATACTCTAATTGTTCTTCTTCTAATTCTTCCCCTTTTAATTTCAATCGAATATCTTCGATAAGATCCTCAGGAATTCCATCTTCTTGTAATTGTTTCAATTCAGCATCTAACATTTTTTGTGTAACTTTTGTCATATTCTACACCTCACTTTTCCTCGATTGGATAATTTTCTTGTTTCCAATCCAAATATTGTTGTGTTACTTTACCTCTCCATACCGCGTTCTTCCCAGTTTCTTCTTCAAACATTTTTTGTAGTTTATCATCATCGACTTTGGTAGGTTTTACTTCTTTCTTTTTCTCAGCTTTTTTGGGTTCTGGCTTTTTTTCTTCTTTCTTTTTCTCAGCTTTTTTGGGTTCTGGCTTTTTTTCTTCTTTCTTTTTCTTACCTTTTTCCTTCTTTTTCTCGGTTTGCTCCTTCATCGCTTCTTTAATTTCATTCACATCAAGTGATTTTGCTTTTAATAACAAAACATCTAAATTAACAGCATCACCATGATCGGTGTGTTGCGGATTGATACTATCATCGCCGAATTTAAATTGGATGACTTGTTTATCGGAGTTTCGTACAGTTCCATCGTTCTCAATAACCATATCTTGAAGTGCATTTACCAAACGACGTTGCATATATCCTGAAGTACTTGTCCTTACGGCTGTATCTACCAACCCTTCTCTTCCACCCATAGCATGGAAGAAAAATTCCGCTGGTTTTAATCCATTTCTATAAGATGATGATACAAAACCTCGCGCTTTTGGAGTTAAGTCGTCAACCTTAAAATGTGGTAATGTTCTTGAAGTATATCCTCTATTTATTCTTTCTCCTCTAATCGCTTGTTGTCCTACAACTGCAGACATCTGCCCTAAATTAAGGATATTCCCTCTTGCACCAGATTTAGTCATAATAACTGAATGAGCTTCATCACCGATATAAGTAGCAGCAATTTCTTCCGCTTGCTTTCTTGCTTCAGCGAGAACTTGTCGAATTCTAAGTTCCAATGTTTCTCGCATTGAACGTCCTGGAGCACGTTTTAATACTTCAGTATCATTTTCATTAAATGCTTTAATCAATCGAATAGATTCTGAATTTGCATCATCTAAGACTTTTTGGATATGTTCAAACGCTTCTCCCTTTACAAATACTTCATCGAGTCCCATTGTCATTCCATTTTGTCTAATTACATAAAGTAACATTCTTGTTGCATTATCTAAGAATTTTCTACCTCGAGCATTTCCATGATCTTTAATAATTCTTTGAAGAATGCTGTTTGATTGCATTGCTCCAAAAGAATTTTCATCTATAGTACCGGTAATTAATTCACCATTACGAATTGTTACAAATGCATCGTATTCGCAATCTTCCTCTTTACATTCTTCTCCTTCTTTAGTATAACATTTTTTACAGAACTTCGAACGAACCTTTATATTTAGATCATTAGGGAATAAGGTACTAAATAGTTGTTTTCCAGAGTAAAGGGGTTCTGGTTCTTTAACTATGGGTTCCAAATCATTCAATTCAAAATCTGGGTTAAGCTTAAACACTCCACCATTATACAATAATTTTAATGCATCTTTCTTAGTATACAATGAATCCTTACTTGTAAATTGGAATACACTTGAAATAAAATCTTGAATTCCACCTAAAATAGGACCACCAAAACGAGGGGATAAGATATGTTCTTGAACCTTTAACAGTAATTCTGCTTCGGTTCTTGCTTCTTCACTCTGAGGGACATGAAGGTTCATCTCATCTCCATCAAAGTCTGCGTTGTATGGAGGGCATACAGTTAAATTAAGCCTAAAGGTTCTTCCATCCATTATTCGAACTTCATGAGCCATAATTGACATTCGGTGTAATGAAGGCTGTCGGTTAAAGAGAACTAGATCACCATCATTTAAATGACGTTCTACTGTAAATCCAGGTGCTAGCATATCAGCAATAATACTTCTATTTTTTACATAACGAAGATCTATTCTTCTTCTATCATTTCGAATAATGTAATTTGCTCCTGGATGATTATTTGGTCCATTTAGAACAAGTTGTTTCATATGTTCAATATTCCAATCATTTACATTTGTTGGAATGGTTAATATTTTTGCAATTTCTTGCGGGACACCAACTTCATTTATACTGATATATGGATTTGGAGATATAACACTTCGAGCAGAAAAATCAACACGTTTACCACTTAAATTACTTCTAAACCTTCCCTCTTTCCCTTTAAGACGTTGTGTTAAAGTTCTTAAAGCACGTCCACTT
This sequence comes from Promethearchaeota archaeon, assembly GCA_037386725.1. GTDB lineage: Archaea > Asgardarchaeota > Lokiarchaeia > Sigyniarchaeales > SOKP01 > JARRLT01. Next base: position 2,965 of record JARRLT010000102.1, on the reverse strand, counting down.
CTATGTCTTGCTGGTGGAATCCCAGAAACTTGATTATCAAAATAAGTTGTAATATGATATTGTAAAAGTTCCCATAAGTCCTCCACGATTAAATGAGGAGCACCAGCATCGATATTTTCTCGTAATCTCTGATTAATCCTAATGACATCTACTAATTTATGGGTTAGATCATCCTCAGAACGTATACCACTGTCTAATGTAATAGAAGGTCGAGCACATACTGGAGGAATCGGTAACACTGTAAATATTACCCATTCAAGTCGAGCGTTTTTCGGAGATATTCCTAAGATCCGAAGGTCAGAATCAGTCATTTTTTTAAGACGCTCAAGAATTTCAATCGGGGTTATCCTGCGTGAACCCTTATTTTCTTCCTCTTCATAAAAAGTAGTAGGTTTTTCGAGGATAATTTTTTTCTTCTTTGCGCCACAATAAGGACATTCTTTATTCTTTCGTGCTCGCTTAAACACAATTTTAGTGGAATCTTCATCTCCTTCATGAAAAATCTTACGATGTTTTATTTGTTCCTCTCGGAATTTTTCTTTCTCATCTTGAGAAAGCATTAAGCGGGAACATTCAGGACACACAGAACGTAATACTTTGAGCACTTTTTTCGCATAACCAACATGAATAACTGGTCTTGCTAATTCTATATGGCCAAAATGCCCCATACAGTTAGAAACAAGATTTCCACATGTTTGACATCTTTGTCCTGGCTCTATTGTACCTAGGCGTTGATCCATTAAACCAGAAGGGATAGGCAACCCATCTTCATCATATGTATCTGCAGTTATGATTCTGGCAGAAGACATCTTCCGTATTTCATCGGGTGATAATAACCCGAATTTTATTTTTTCAATAAGCTTGGTTCGTGAATATGAATAACTCATACTATAAGTTCCTCCATTTTTCCAAAATTTTCAGACACTTTTACTTTCGAAAGTACAAAATACATTGGAGAAAACACTCTTTATTATTAATGTGATTGTTATATTTTAAAAAATTAGTCAATAAATTCTCCACGGTATATTTTTAAGTATTCGATTTAATAAAAATTTTTTGATTTTAGGCAGTTTACTAACCATAATTATGGATTTCACGAGTTTATTTAAAAAGATTTTCTAAAAACTTACATTGGAAAGGAAATTATAATATTTAATTTAGATTATTTCAGATAATAGAACTGAAAAAATTACGTATCAATTTATTAAGATAATGTTAAAAGTAGGGTTTAAAAATGGATTATCAAAAGCTTCAAAAAATCTTTAAAAGTAAACTATTCATCTTCTTCCTTCAGATAGGAATCTTAGCCCTGTTTATTTCCGGATTTAACTATACTTTTTCAATTACTTTTGATAATACAACTACTGATATTCATAGAACTATTATTCAATTCTTAGGTAACCTTGTACTTTATGATAATTTATCAGAAATTATATTTATGTATATTCTTTGGTTCGTTATTGGTTTAATTCCCGTGATTATTCGAAGAGATTTAAAAAGTACTTATTCAATAAATCTTACGATTTTTCTGATTTTAAACTTCTTCTTTTATGTTTTTCTCAGGAGATATACACTTGTTTATTTTAATACTTATTTTCCCATTTTGCTACTTAAATCAATAATATTGGGACTCTTTTTGGTAGGGACTTCGGTATTAATTTGTCTTATTCTAAACAAAATACTGAGTCGTTCTAAAAATATTGAAGGGCGAACTCCTAAATTACTTCAAATTGCAGAGGAAAATCGTTATAAGTGCCCGTACTGTGGAACATCATTTGAATCCATTCCTCTTATCTGTTATAACTGCTCGAAAGTTATTCGTACGGTAGATTTAACAGAAAAGGAAAAATCTTAGAATAAACTCCTAAACCTTTAAGCTACTTACTTATGGTATCTCGTCATAGTCAAAATTTAGATAATCTAATATTTTTTCGGTCATTGTAGCAAACATTTTTTTGACATTATAAGCATTTTTGGCTGAAGTTCTTAGAAAGGTACACAAGATCATTCTTGGTGCCAATTAAAATTCTCGGAGTATCTCTTTGACCATGCTTTAACAATTTATCATACCACCAATCTAAGGCGAGCATTGTTTGATTATTAATTAGGCTAAAACACATGAAAATACCTGCAGCACCATCTATATAATAAGGAAAAAATTTACGAAAGGGTATCTGACCACCAAAATCCCATATAGAGAGTTTTACACAATCTTCTTTTCCATTCATAATGATTGGGAGATCATAAGAATAAAAATCTATACCTATTGTTAATTTAGTAGAACTAGAAAAAGTATTATAACAGAGCCTTTGAGCTAGACATGTTTTACCTACAGCCCCTTGCCCTAATAAGCAAATCTTTAACAGATATGCTGGTCGATCTCTACTAGGCATTTTTAAAACTAAGATTTAGTTTAGAATTTTATACTGATAAAATAAATACAAATTATAGTATTAAAAATTATCAATTTTTTTAGATATGATCCTCTATTTCCTCCAAGAAATTTCTGAATTTTATAACAAAAATCAAAAGTATTTATAGGAAGATTTGGAGCCTTTGAATAAATCTAAATACTATTACAAACTAAAATGAGAGTCTTAAATCCCAGATAAATCAAAATTACAGACTATTAATTTAATAAAATAGGTCGCTTCTTCATAGTTAATAAAAGGTAAAATGAAGGTCGATAGAGGGATAAAATGCAATCCCTATGACATATATATTTCTATCTTTTTTTAAATCTTCCGAATATTTATTCTTGGTTACATTTCTCCATCAGATCACTAGGAAATTAAAATGTTAAAAAGTAAAACACCTCCATTTGGAAAAGGGTTTTGACGGTTTCGGCACTTGTGATACCACTAGTAAAAAATTTTATTCCTATCTAAGGGTAATTTTTTTAGAAACTTCACTAAAGAAAGTAGTATCTATACCTTTTGTATGATATTGAGTTAAAAATTTTTTT
>JARRLT010000101.1:4835-22047 GCA_037386725.1 Promethearchaeota archaeon | reverse complement strand
TATCACAATGCCTTTAGGAATAGAAGAATATAAAAATAAATTAATTGAACTCTTTCCAAATGAGAGAGGGGGAATTGAAGAATTTTTTGAAATGTGTATCGCCGTTTTAAAAGGTATTGAATATGTAGCTTCTCAAGGAGGTAAATTTTCTCCAACGGATGTTCTCAAAAAACATCCTTGGTTGCCAAGAATATCTGGATTAACACTTTCAGAACTTTATAAAAAATTTTTCACTGATCCTAAACTTATTGCAGTAATTTCTCAACTTTGGGGATATATTGGATTACCACCTCATAAAGTTAATGCATATGCTTATATAGCAATGCTCATTATTTACCTAAAATGGGGTGCAGCTTATCCCATTGGACGTTCACATGCCCTTACTAGCAACTTAGTGAAAGCATTTCAAAAATATGGTGGAGAAATAAGATATAATGCATTAGTTGATCAAATTTTAGTCGAAAATGGAAGAGTATCTGGGGTTCAATTAGAGAATGGGGATATTTACAAATGTAATTCCGTTATATCAAATGTAAACCCAATTTGTACAACCATGAAAATGTTGCCTCGAAAGGTTGTACCAGAAGATTATGAGAAAAAAATTTATTCTCCTGAAATCGGTCCTTCTGGTTTTTCAGTATATATTGGATTGAATGAAACTTATGAAAATTTAGGGTTTAATGCTCATGAAACATTTATAAATCAAGATTATGATATGATTAATGCTTTCAAATCCTTTTCAAAACTTGAAGCTCCAAAATACATTGTTGCTGCTTGTTATAATCATATTTATGAGCAAATCTCTCCTCCTGGAACGACAGAATTAGTTTTAACTACCTTACAAATGGGGAAACTCTGGCAAAGTGTAGCTCCTGACCAATATTATCGAATTAAGGATAAAATCGCAGATAAAATGGTTACAATGGTTGAAGAGACACTTTCTCCCAATATTCGTGATTATATTGAAGTTGCAGAAGTTGCTACTCCTTTAACATATTATCGTTACTCAAAAAATATTGAAGGCGCTATTTATGGAACAGTTCAAACTGTTGAAAATGGACCGCTTTTGAGATTAAAAAGTCGTGGTGCTATTCCTGGGCTTTATCAAGTGGGTGCCTGGACAAACTTTGGCGGAGGATTTTCAACATCAATTCTCGGTGGTAGAATTGCTGCGGGAATGTATTTAAAAGATAAAATTGAAGGTAGGTGGTAAATAATCATGATGGAAGATATTAAAAAATATCAGAAAGCTGAAAAACTTAAAAAGCGTAGGGAGGAAACCCAGCCAATTCCTAGGTATTATGATGGTCTAAAAGATCTAGCTGATAGACTTCATCCAAAAAATCAAATTTTGAAATTAGTTGAAATTAATTCACTTAATTATGATACGAAATTGTATAGATTCGTATCAGTAAAAAGTGAACAACCTTTAGCTCCATTTCGTGCAGGACAATACATTGGATTAACAGTGGTGATTAATGGAGTACGTACATCTCGACCCTATTCTATTGTATCATCACCAAATCAACTTGCTTATTATGAGCTGGCAATAAGAAAGAAGGAAAATGGATTTATAAGCCCTTATTTATTTAATAAAGCAAAGGTGGGTGATCTTTTTGAAGCTACTGAACCAATTGGAAACTTATATTATAATAGAATTTTCCATGGAAATAACTTAGTATTGATCGCGGGAGGTTGTGGTATTACACCATTTCTCTCAATGTTAAGAGATTTCCACGAAAGAGATGTTTCTTTAAATATTTGGCTTATATATGGTTGTGTGACTGAAAATGATATTATATTTCGAGAGTTTTTGGAAAATCTTCGAAAAATCCATCCTAATATAAATGTTAATTTTATCCTTTCAGAACCTGATGATAAATGGAAAGGAGCGTGTGGTTTCATAACTAAGGAGATTATATCCGATTTTGTTCCTTCTCCTCTAAAAAAATATTTTTTTATTGTAGGAAATCAACCAATGTATAATTTCATAGAGGATCAATTAGAAAAGTTAAATCTTTCCTTACATAAAGCTTTGTATGAAGCATTTGGAGTTCCCGATGACATAACTCAAATGATAGGTTGGCCTGAAGAGATTAAACAATCTGATTCTATAGAAATTACATTAGACTTTTTAAATAATCAAGGATCTATTAGCAAAGTTAGTTTTGAAGCATCTTGTGTTGAACCGATCTTAAATAGTATTGAAAGACAAATTAGTTTGAATATTTCAATCAAAAATGGATGTCGATCGGGAATTTGTGCATTTTGTAGATCAAAATTAATTTCAGGTGATGTCTATGTCCCTCCAATGATCACAATAAGAGAAGTTGATAAAGAATTTGGTTTTATCCATCCTTGCATTTCATATCCATTAACTAACATTCATCTTGATTTAACTAATACGTGTTAATGAGATAAGTAATTGGTTTAAAATATTCAATATCTAATATACGCTTCCGCGGTTTTTCCTTAAATACAGCTTCAACCTTCATTCCGACTTTTAACTTATCTGGATCTCCCTCATTTATAATATGAATAAAATCTGTGTCCGCTCCTTCTAATCTAATCAATCCGTAAGCAAATGGAGGATCTATAGGCATAACTGGGGTAGAATGAGTAACAACAGTGAAACCTTGTAAAGTACCCTTATTACCTAATTCAACCCACTCTTCCATCTTTTTAAAACATTTGAAACAAACCATCTTGGGGGGAACATAGACTTTATGGCATTCAGGGCATCTTACTCCATAGATTTTATTATTTTTACCAATTTCGGTTATAAATTTCTCAACATATGCTCCGGCGGTATGTTTATATGGAACTTTAATTCTTCCTTGGTAAATTTTTTTCAGATTTTTCTCTTCTAAAAGTTCGAAATATGGGATATCTCCTAAATTTCCCTCCATATCATCTTTAAATACTGCTTTAACTCTCTGTCCTATCTTCATTTTGTTGGTATCAGTTTCATTTAAAAAATGCATTGTATATGTATCAACTCCATCTAGCTGAAATAAAGCATATCCATAGGGGAAGGGTCTCATCCCACCTGTCTGAGGATCTACAAAGGGATAATTAACAACCGTAAATCCAACTAATGTCCCGGTTGGTGGAACTTCAACCATATTATCTATAGTCATCTTAACTAAACAATCAGCGCAAACAGCTCTGGGTGGAAAATGAACTTTACCACATTCGGGACACTTAGAACCTAATAATTTCTTATTTTCTTTTAAATCTTCAAAAAATTTCACAGATAATTTACCTATTGAATATTTATATGGTAAATTTGTTTTCCATTTAATTTCAAATGGTTTTTCTTTCCTTTTACTCATTTTAATCACCTCATTGGTTCATTTTCTAAGATCATTAATTCTGTCCATAAACTTCCTCCAAATCCCATCGCTAAAGCTTTTTCAACATCGGGCACTTGATGTTTTTCACCCTTATCCATAACTTGAAGAGCTGCTTCTGCTACACGAACCAAAGCTGTAGCCCCTATAGGATTAGTGCTTAAAACCCCTCCAGATGGATTTATTGGAAGTTCACCTCCCATCTGAGAAATTCCTTCTCTTAATAAAGTTCCACCTTTACCCGGTTCAGCAAACCCCAACGCCTCAGTCCAACTTAATTCTGCCCAAGAAGTTGGTTCATATATTTCTGCAACATCCAAATCCTTTATAGGATTCCTTATTCCAGTCTTTTTATAAACTTTTTTTGATGCAATGGTTGCAGTCGGTAAATCAAACATTACATCATCTGTTCCAAAGGTATAATAATGAGCCGTGCCTACTCCGTGGAACCAAGCAGGATTATCGGTTATTTGTTTAGCCTCTTTTTCATTTGCATAGATAAGCGCACAAGCACCTTCACTTTGAGGACAACAATCATGTAATCTTAAAGGATATGATATTACTTGTGACTTCATTACATAATCTATATCAATACCTGGCATTTGTAGATGAGCATATGGATTATTAGCCGCATTACTTCGATTTTTTACCGTAACCATTGCAGCAGTTTCAGGACTTACATTATATTTATTCATGTACATATTTGCCATTAATGCTAAAGGTCCTAATGCTCCCGCTAAGGATGGCCGTTCCCATACGGGATCAAAAGCAGTAATAATCCCTGTTGTAGCTCCTCCTTCATTAAGTTTTTCCCAACCTATAACCATCACTTTATCATACATTCCGGATGCTACATGATAATATCCCGAAATGGCTAAAGAACTTCCAGTTGTTCCTCCAGTTGCGATTTTTATAACTGGTTTTAAGTATCCTGGAGCTGCATCAATTCCACACCACATTTCTGAGAAATTAATTCCTTCGAAATGATCCATTTAGTATTTAATAACGATTTGATATTAAATATTACCTATGAGAATGGCATCAATATCTTTTGGTTCCATTTGAGCATCCTCTAAAGCCATTTGTACTGCTTCGTAAATCATTTCAGGAATATTCACATCTCTTCTTTTACTTCTGAATTTTGTTTGTCCTATTCCTACAATTCCAACATTATGTCTTGACATTTAACTTTCACCTCCAAGAATTACTACACAATTTCCTTGAGAACATAATCCATTCATTCCATTTGCTAATCCGATTTTTGCATTGGGAACTTGACGTTTCTCTGCTTTTCCCATCAATTGTAAAGCTAATTCTCCTATCCTTATTAACCCATTAGCCATGGTCGGATTACTTGAAAGAACCCCTCCAGAGGGGTTAGTAGGAATGATTCCATCCATGGTGGTTTCCCGAGATTCGATAAATTCTCCTCCTTTACCCTCTTCACAAAATCCAAGAGCTTCATAATTCATCAATTCATGAACAGAAAAAGCATCATAGACTTCTGCAACATCAAATTCTTTTATTGGATCTCTAATGTTTGCCATTTTATAAGCTTCTTTTGCCGCTAATTTAAGACCAATCAAGTCTGTCATTGTTCTATGTCCTAAATAATATGCATCTGTACTACTTCCGTATCCTTTCAACCATACTGGTGTGTCTGTTAATTCCCTTGCGGTTTTCTCATTAGCTAAAAGGATTGCTATAGCCCCATCAGAGAAAGGAGGGAAATCTAATTCTTTTAATGGATATGCTAACATTTTAGAAGTTAATACTTCATCAAGAGATACTTATTTATGTAAGTGGGCATAAGGATTATTTAACGCGTTTTTCCTATTTTTTACAACTACTTTTGCTGCTTGTTCTTCAGTTATTCCATATTTATTCATATACATATTTGCCATTAATCCAGCTGCTGAAATTTGATCTAATCCTAAATGACGTTGAAAGAAAGGATCGAATATGCTATTATTTATCAAATATTGGTTCCCTTCTGAACATTTTGTGTGTGAAACTACTAAAACTGTATCATATTCTTCTGATAGTATTCTCATAGCACCATAAATATATGCAAAAGCCCCATCTCCTGATACTCGTGATTCAGCTTTCCTTACAGAACCTACTGCGTCCTGTATAGCCATATTCGCAATTGTTCGCCCGTCATTAAAATCATTTGAGCTAGAAATGACACATCCTACATCTTCATTTGAAATTCCTAAATCTTTATGTAATTTTTTGACCACCTCAAAAATAAGTTCCGAAATAGTTAAATCTATTTTATTTTCCTCATATTTTGTCTGAGCGACGCCGCAAATAGCTACTTTTCCTTCCATTATTATCACTCAATAATTTTATTTGAATTCAATTTTAATTGGAATAAATATCAAATAATTTAATATGAATTTCATAAATATTTAAACATTTCATACAGAAATTTCTTAAAAATTGTCAAAGACTAAGATAATATTTTCTCTTTTGGATTGAAATTCGGTATTTTCCATATAGGAAATCCTATTTAATTGGTAGATTTTTAATTTTGAATTCTTTTGAAACTGAAAGTTATATATAAGAAAATTTCAAAAATATTTAATATACTAAATAATGTCTTAGAAGTTTTTAAAATGAGAATCGATGATTTCGAGGATATAATTTATACTAAAGAGGAGAATGGTATTTGTACAGCTACGATAAGTAGACCAGAAAGAAGGAATGCAGTGTCGTTTGTTACATTCTTAGAAATTTATACTATTCTTGAAGATATGGAAAAAGATGATAATAGCAAAGTTTTAATAATCACTGGAGATCCTAAGGGAAAAGCTTTTACATCAGGAGGTTATTTCGAGCCAAATTTTTTTGATAAAATTCATAAAGACGTTCGAAAAGAAATTGATCTAATGGATATTGCACAAAAGAAAACCTGTTTGAAATTCTGGGACTTTAAAAAACCAGTTATAGCTGCAATTAATGGAATGGCTATTGGAGGGGGAATATCAATGCCTTTAGCAGGTGCTGATTTAATTTTTATGGCAGAAGATGCATGGTTTGGCTTCTATTTCTCTAAAAGAGCAATTATTGGAGAATTTGGCTTAAATTTCATCCTTCCCTTCTATTTAGGATTTCAGAAAGCAAAAGAACTCCTCTATTTTGGTAAAAAAGTATCTGCTCATAAAGCTCTCGAATTAGGTTTAATAAATGATGTTGTTCCAAGTAATGAATTAATGAACTTCACTCGGGAAAAAGCTCTACAACTTATCCCTCCAAAGGCACCAACCATCTCAATAAATCTAATGAAACAAACTATACATACTTATTTTAAAGATATTTTGGATAAAACGTTGGATTTAGAAAATAAGGGATTAAGGAGATCTTTCAGAACTAAAGACTTTCGAGAATCAATGAATGCTTTAAAGGAAAAACGAAACCCTAATTTTATTGGAAAATAGTATTTTAAATCTGAATATAACAAGAAAAACTTTCTAAACCTTTTAGTTAAATAATTTTACCTAATAGAATCAATGTTTTCCCAAAAAAATCTTTGGTCTTGACTATTGAAAGTAAAAAGATTAGGGATCGTGATCATTAAAATCAAATTTATTAAGGAAATTATCAATTAATGATATTACAAATTAAAAATTTTAATTTGTAGGTGATCCAATGTATGATGCAAGAAAAGTATTCTAAATATTTAGAGAGATTTTGGAAAAAGAATTGGGATCCTGGAGTCAAAGATTTAGAACCAGACGAATATAACACTACCTATGTTCAAATGATTAATCAGACCTTTCAAGAATTTCCAAAAAATTTAGCATTTTCTTATCTTGGTGTAGAAGGTACATATAAAGATATCGATGAGTATTCTAACCAGTTTGCCAATATGTTAATCCAAAGTGGTTTTCAAAAAGGTGATGCTGTGGGTATTAATCTTCCTAATACTCCCGAATATCTTATAAGCGTAGTAGGGACCTTAAAAGCAGGTTGTATTGTTTCGGGAGTTTCCCCTCTTCTCTCAGCAGTTCAAATACGATATCAATTAAATGATTTAGGTGGTAATGGGCAGAAAAAAGTTGCTCTTGTGACTTTGGATGCCATCTTTGAAGAACACATAACCAAGATTGCGGATAAAATACCTGATTTAAAATTAGTAGTCACAACAAGTGTAGGTGGATTTTTACCAAAATGGAAACAATTTTTGGGAAGACTTTTTGGAAAAATACCAAAAGGAAAGGTTACTCCCTTATCGGGTAAGAAAGTTTTAAATTTCCATGATGATGTTTTAAAAGAATATCCAAAATTACCTGTAAATGTTGATTTATCGCCAGAAGATACCGGCTGGATTCAGTATACCGGTGGAACAACGGGTCCTCCAAAAGGGGCTATGCTTTCGCATAAAAACTGTTCTCATAATATGATGGCAATCATTAATTGGTTAGGATGGGAGAGAGGAAAAGGTGTTTTGTGTTCGGGATTTCCCATGTTTCATATAGCGGGATTAACCGTTGCTGAATCTTCCCTTTATAGTGGATGGTTACAAATTTTAATTCCTAATCCGCGAGACACAGATCATATTGTTAATGAAATGGAAAAGTATAATGTTACCAATCTAGTAAATGTACCCTCTCTATACCAAATGTTAATTAAAAATCCGCGATTTAAAGAACTAGACCATTTAAACTTAGGAACATGTATCTCTGCAGCCTCTCCTTTTCCAAAAGAATCCCAATTAGAGTTAGAGAGTATAATTGGTCAAGGAAAACTTTTAGAATTATATGGAATGACTGAAACATCTCCTGTTGCAACCATGAATCCATCAAAGGGTCCAAAGAAACTTGGAACTGTAGGAATGCCTTTCCAAAATGTAGAGTTAAAAATAGTTGACCCCGATACTTATGAGGAAGTCCCTATAGGTGAGCCTGGTGAAATATGTGTAAGGGGACCGTTAGTCATGAAAGGATACTATAATAAACCAGATGAAACCAGAAAAGCAATTGATGAAGATGGTTATATGCATACTGGTGATGTTGGGATTATGGATGATGATGGGTATATTAGAATTGTTGATCGAACAAAAGATATGATAATAGTTGGTGGTTATAAGGTATTCTCCTCCAAAGTTGAGGATGTTTTATCTAAACACCGAGCAATTGATATGTTAGCACTAATAGGGATCCCTAATCCAGATCGACCCGGTTCTGAAATTGTTAAAGCATTTATTCAGCTCAAGCCAGAATTTCAAGATAAGGATAAGAAAATACTCCAAGAAGAAATTCTTGAATTCGCCAAAGAAAAATGTGCTCCTTATGAAGTCCCTAAATTAATCTCTTGTTTTATTGATTCTGAATTTTTTATTCCATTAATTTTATGAAAGTTTTGGAGAAGTTAGTGGATCTATAGATTTCAAAAATTTACAAACTAAGGAAGAGTATTCTTAAAGATTTAAATACAAAAAAATTGTATATTTTATTCAACACATAATATAAGTCTATATTAAATCCAATAAAAAGAAGTGAGAATGAATGGTTACTAGATCTGACAATCTGGTTATTTCGGCCGCTCTTGCGGGAGCAGTAACTCGAAAGGATCAAAATCCTGCAGTTCCATATACTCCAGAAGAATTTGGAGATGAGGCTAAAAAATGTTATGATGCAGGGGCTGCAGTCGTTCATATTCATGCTAGAGATGAACAAGGACTCCCAACACCAGATTTAGATATTATTAAGGCCACTATAGAAAATATTAAAGAAAAAGCACCAGATGTTATAATAAACCTAAGTACTGCCATTAGTATTAATGCAACTGATAGAGAACGAATTAAACCCGTAAGAACTTTTAAACCACCTTTGGCATCATTAAATACAAATTCTATGAATTTCTCTGTGGCAAATTGGAAAACAGGAGAAATTGTTATAGCTGCTGATAACATCTTTACCAATACTTTTAAAACGATTCAACGATTTGCGAGTTACATGCAAAAAGCTAAAACTAAACCCGAAATGGAAATATATGATTTAGGAGGATTATACAATATGCTCCTTCTTAATAAGCAAGAAGGTTTGTTTGTACAACCCTTACATTTTCAATGCGTATTCGGTGTTTGTGGAGGAATTCCTTTTAATCCCCAAAATTTTGCTCATTTTATAAATGATATGCCAGAGGATGCAACATGGAGTGTATGTGGTGTATCAGATCAACAATTTAAGGCAGCATTATGTGCAATAGCTTGGGGTGGTCATGTAAGAGTAGGTTTGGAGGATAATGTAAGAATGCCTAACGGTGAGTTAGCAAAAGGAAGTTGGGAGCAAGTGGTATGGGCTAAAAAGATGGCTGAAAGTGCGGGAAGAAATGTGGTTCAAGGTGCGGCTGCAAAGAAAGAATTCAATCTCCTAAGAGACGATGTAGAATTATAATCTTATTTTAATCTTTTCTTTTTTCTTTTTATTTAAGTTACCAAGATAAATATAAGAAAAAGGTTTAAAAAAAGTGAATTTAACAATAGTTTGTAGTTAAGAACCGATTAGGGTTAATAACTTTAGGTTAAATTTTGTGTTTGAAAAGATAATTATTGTTAAAATGTAAAATCATCGGGTAATTCTGATTCTGAAGTTCCTTCAACTACAAACATTAAATCTAAAATTGTATATGTAGGATTTTTTGTTCTAAAGATGGGTACAACTCTTTTGCCAATTTCTGGTTCTCCAACTGCTAAAATGCTCATTAATACAGTAACGACTTCTTCATCAAATTCCACGTTAATGAATTTAATTGGTAAGGGTAGAGTATTAAAAGCGCCAGAACGATGTGTAACAATAAATGTATGTATTTTTGCAACGTTTTGAGCCTTTTCAGTGATATCCACTATTGTATTTTTTCTAAGACAATCAGGGCAATAAATTCTAAAAGGTTCGAAAATTTTACCCATTGATTCACATTTTCTATTATCACACCTTGATGCAAGTAACTTTCCATTAGCAATTCCCTCAAAAAATGGTGCTTCTCCTCCATATGAATGGATATAGGTCATATCACGAGGGTTTGTAATACCCGCTAGGTTTCCGGTGTCTTTATCAAATATTGGTTGATTTTTTTCGATGATGTGAAAAGTTCCCTTTGGTTTATATCTCCCGTTGACAATCTCAACAAATCCTTTTTCATCTTCTGTTTTAGGCATTTTTTTAGTCCTCCTTTAATAAATTATTTGGATCCATTAGAATTGTACAAGTTACATGTGAACCGACTCCAGCATGACTTATTGCAAGACCTCTTTTAGCTCCTTTAACTTGTAAACTCTTCCAATCTTTTGGTTTCTCTCTTCCAAAAGCATCCCATTTCTCTTGTGGTTTATGAATTTCATCCCATCTATTCCAAATTTGATATCCTATTTCTGCTATTTGCATTAACCCTGTTGCTCCAACAGCATGCATACATCCAATTAATCCACCTGAAGGATTTGCTGGTAACTTTCCTGGTTTACCCGTATTTGGATTAGTCACATAGGCTTCCCCAGTGTCCATATATTCACGACCATGACCATAAGGCTTAATTCCTATGTCTTCATAGGTTTGTATATCACTAATTGTAAAAGCATCATGTAATTCAACAACATCTAAATCTTCAATAGGATCATACACTCCAGCCATTCTATATGTATAATAAGCGGCCATACGAGCAGCCAAAAATCCCGTAAATCCTGGATATCTATCTCCTCCAGGAAATTCCTTCCCTAGATTGTCATATTGCCCTGGTTTTTCATTAGGTAATAAAGGTACCTCCATATCTCTTCTATCTCCTACTCGTAAAGTGTGACTCCCTGCACCGATATATATTCTAAGTGGATTATCAGTAATTTCATATGCTGTTTTTTCATCACAAACAATTCCACAAGCTGAACCAACACTCATCAAACAACAATCTAATGCTCTTAAAGGATGGGCGATAATTGGTGAATTTTTTACATCTTCAATAGTAATCTTCATTGGACCATGAGCGTGGGGATTCATTCGTGCATACCCCCTATTTTTAACAGCTATAGCAGCCATCGTATCTCGAAAGGATGGTTCTTCCTTTCCAAAAATCTTCCAATACCTTTGAGCCATTACAGCATAATATCCCGTATAAATATGCCCTAAAGGGGTCTCCCAATCTTTATCAGCAGCACATGAAATTAAATGATTACCTTCATCTGTTGGTACTTCATCCATTCGTTCCCATCCTAATGCTAACGCGCAATCACTATAGCCAGAAGCAACAGCTTTAACAGCTTCCCACATAGTAGACCCTCCAGTTGCACCACCAGTCTTAACCCCAATATTTCCTAAAGGATCAAATCCAAGTCTATCGTGGATAACGGATTCTCCAAGTAGTTGATCCCCAAAATGATCAGCAAAATGTCCGTAATAACAAGTATGAATATATTTTTTTAGTTCTGCTGGAGTCATTTTAACAAAATCGGCGGCGGCAGTGAATGCATCTATACACAACTCTTCTGTTCTTGTTTCAGGAAATGCTCTATCAAATTTAGACATTCCTGCTGTGACTAAGTAAACGGGTCGCATTAATTTTGGAATTTTTAATTGCTTTTCACTAAATTTTATCATTCTACATCAATAAACTTTTTATTTTTAATTAAATTTCATTAATGATTTTAATAAAGGTTTTTGGTTTTAATTGCTCTAAAATAAGTTCTTTTGATTCATCTTGAAAGTTTGAAAATAGATTGCAAATGAGATTCTTTTTTTCGTGGAATAGGATAATATATGCTTTTTCAAAATTTTGATTTCGAATAATTGTATTAGATCCTTTTTAAAATAATTCATTATGAGTTAATTGTTGAAATATAATCTTTCTTAATGTTTCAAGTGTAGATTTAATGTTCTCAATAATACTTACTGAATTCTCTTTGATTTATTACACTAGTTGAATATATAAAATATTATAAAATTCTATTACACTTTCTTTACCCCTATATATTTAATTGTATTGTCATCAAGATATTTTCATTTTTTTATTTCGAAATTTTAGTTTCAAGTAGTATGATATTTACTTTTTATTTTACTATAATTTTATATTTAAATTCCTAAAAAACAAATAATTATTATCAATTTATTAAATGACAAAAAGTTGAGACAAAATGGATGTTAGATTAAATGAATTTGAAAGGCTGGAACCAGAATATGTCCCAGAATTGAATTTACTGGAACTTCCAATACTTAATTCGGATGAAAAGGAATTTTTAAGAAAATTCTATAATTTTATTGAAGAGGAATTAGTAAATAAACTCAAGTCTCTTGAGAATCTTAACTACATGGCCGAAGAACAAATTCAGGAGAAAAAGAAAGACATGATCATTAATATTATGAAGATTCTTTCAACTAAGGGATATTATAGTACTATTGGCAACAATCAAGAAGAGAGTATTGGAAGAATTACAAGAAATGCTTTAATTGCATTAGCATTATGTGGGGGTTTTTATTCAGAAAACCTGAATAGATATATCCCTGGCAATTGGAGTGTTGAAATGGGAAGGTTAGCAGGAGGAACACTTTATTGTAATCCCGTAAACTATAAGGCGAATGAGTACCAAAGGAAAAACTTTTTATATCCCGTTACCAAGGATGGAGCTCCCGCTGCATCTGCTATGACTGAATTTAATGCCGGGAGTGATATATTCCGGTTGGAATGCAAATTCAAAGGAGAGGGGGATAATATTGTTGTAGATGGTAAAAAATTATTTATTACTAATGGGATGATTGCGGATTATGTTGTTTTATACGGAAGGCTGGAAGGATCACTTCGAGCGCTGCTCATAAATACAGAACATCAACAATTGGAGAATTTTAAATCATCCAGAGTTCGGATGTTTGGAATGAAAGATGCATTTGTAAGTAGATTAGTTTTCGATGGAACAGTTATTCCTAAAATGAACCTAATGGAAGGAGACGGTCTTGATATAATGTTTCACCAATTAACTGAAGAAAGATTAGTAATAAGTGCTGAAGCAATTGGAGATATAATCAATAAGACATTCTATTCTCATGCTTGGGCTAAAAAACGACAACAATTTGAACGTAAATTAAATCAATTTCAAATAATAAGGATACCGATTACAGAAGGATTAAGAAAAATCAGTTTTTATCTTTCAGCTTTAATTAATTATACGAGAGAAATGGATTCTAACTCCGAATTGGGTCGTTCAAAGCTTATGGCATCTTCTGCTATGGGTTTGAAAATTGATACTTGTGAATTAGCATTTGACAATTCTAATGATCTTTATAGAACAATGGGTGGACGAGCATTTACAGAACAGTATTCTAACCAATTTGGGCTTTTAGATGCATTTTGTATGCTTCATGGAGGGGGATCCCATTATGTACTGGCAGATGCTGAATCTCGGAGGTTTTTCAAAACAAAATAACTAACTTCAATTTTTTATCCAATTTCTTCTTGAATTAATCTTCTTTTGTCTACTAATGATTTTAATTAGTTTCATTATAAATTATCGGGGAATTATATATTAAATAAAGATCTTTTCTTATTTTTAATAATGGACTTTCATTACAATTTAGAAAGTTTCAACACAACTCCAATAAAAAAATCTTTCTCCTTTTGAATTAGATCTTCGCTCAAGTAAAGAGAAATTATTAAAAAATCTTAAAATTGTTTATAATATTGGAGAAGTTTATGAGCGAAAGTTACTCAAAAAGGGAGTTAAGAATATATATGATTTAAGATATAATTTACGTTTTAGAAATCATGCAAATGAAGTTATTGATTTAGTACATAATAAAGATTACTTAGAATTATGTAAAAAAAGATATATTTATGATATTGATACTTCCTTTTGTTTTGAGAAAAATGATCTCCTTTTTATTGACATAGAAACTTTAGGGCTTTATGATAGCCCCATAATTATCATAGGAATTGGATATTATACATCCAATAATTTTGTGATTTCCCAATACTTTACCAGAGATTTAGAAGAAGAAATTGCCATGTTGGATCATTTTAAAGAAAAAATCTTTCCTCAATTCAAATGTTTAATTTCTTATAATGGAAAAAGTTTTGATATTCCTTATTTAGCAAATCGTTTTCTTTACTTTTTCGATGAAAATCCTATGATTTCTGAGGATGAAATTCCTTATGAAGTTATAAACACTATTTTTCATCATATTGATTTATATCACAACTGCCGTAGGAAATATAAGGGAAGATTTAGTAGTTATACTCTCACTGCTATGGAAGAAGAATTATTGAATTTAACTCGTGAAAATGAATTACCTAGTTATTTAGTAGGGGTTTGTTATAAAAAATATCAAAAGAATCCTGAAAAATATATTGGATTAATTAAGGAGTGTATTGACCATAATTTTTTTGATATTTATTCTATGCCCTTGATTTTAAAGAAATTATTAGACTAAATAGATAAATCTAAACCTTAAAAGTTCTAAAAATCAATCATTTTGTATCTATTAAGGATTAAAATTTATTTACAATTAAAGAAACCTTAATTATATAATTTCATTTTAAAAAAGTGATATACATATGGAAGATGAATTAGTAAAAAAATTGTTTGATGAGACGTGGAATTATCCTAAAAGAGAAGACATTTTAGGAAAACTAAAGACAACTGAATATGATATTATTGTAATTGGTGGGGGTATTACTGGTGCTGGAGTTGCAAGAGAAGCTGCGATGAGAGGATTAAGAGTAGCGTTATTAGAAATGCAAGATTTCGCTTCTGGTACCTCTTCAAGAAGCTCGAAATTAGCGCATGGAGGGATTAGATATCTTGCAAATGGAGAATTACGATTAGTTCGCGAAGCAACCACAGAAAGGAATTGGTTGAGAAACCATCTCCCTCATATAGTTAGACCGATCCCTTTTTTATTCATCGATTGGGAAGAAGGAAAAGAAGGCAAGTTCTTAATAAAAGCAGCAACAACTCTTTATGACATTTTAAGTGATTGGTTCACAAAATTTAGAAATTTCAAAAAACACAAATGGTTTCCCTCAGAAAAAGTTTTTGAATTTGAACCGGAAATAAAAAAGAATGGAAATAATGGAGGTGCAATTTACTATGACAATAATATGGACGATGCTAGAATTACATTAGAAGTTTTAAAAGAAGCAAGAATACGAAATGCTGAGATTTTAAATTATTGTAAAGTAATGGGATATATTAAAGAGGATGGTGTAATAAAGGGTGTTGCTTGTAAAGACTTAGAGTATGAAAATGAATTTGAAGTGAAAGGGAAGTTAGTAGTGAATGCTACTGGAATATGGACTGATGAACAAGTTGATAATTATCCTGAAGACATCCCAGAACCTGTAATTAGACCAACAAAAGGGGTTCATATTCAATACAGAAGGAAAGATGTTGGTAATGAAATGGCTACAATAATTAGGTCAATTACTGATGATAGAGCATTTTTTGTACTCCCTCGTGAAGACCATACTATTATAGGCACGACTGATACGGATTATAAGGGTGATCTAACAAATCCATTTTGTACAAGAGAAGATGCTGAATATTTGATAAAATCAGTAAAACACTATTTTCCAAATGCGAAATTAGATATTAATAATTTAATCTCTACCTATGCGGGAATAAGACCACTAGTAATGCAAAAAGGAAAGTCAGAAAGCAAAGTCTCAAGAGATCATCTTATTTTCTGGTCAAAAGATGGATTATTAACGATTACTGGAGGAAAGTTTACAACATTCAGGAAGATGGCTGAAGATCTATTCCAAGAAATAGTCGCCAAAGAAATTTTCACTGGAATTGATAAAAAGAAAGGATTCTCAAAACAAGTATTTAAAATTTCCATTGATAAGGATGATTGGAAAGATTTAGTAAATGCAATTGATCTAGAATTAGATAAAGATATTTTAGATTATTTATATCGCCAATATGGACGTGGTTCAATTGAGATTTTAAAGTTGATTAAAGAGAATAATTCTTTAGCGACAAGAGTTGATGAGGAAAATGATTTTATTCTTGGGGAAATAATAGCGCTTTTTTCTTTAATTCACACATCTCTGATGGATGATCCAGAAGTTCAATAATGGTGGAAGAAAGATGATTGGAATTGCGTTTCTCTACTTAAAGAAATATAAGCATAGCGGATAATATTTTTCCCAATAACCCATAACGTGCAATGAAGCGTTTTGTGAATCGGAGAGTTTGCCCGGTAGCACTATGAAAAGACATAGTTGGACACATGTACTTTTGCTTAGCCTTTTTCTCACGGGCTTGGTGGTTTTTTTCTATTTTTATTAGGGGCGATCTGGATAATCTATGCCCTTTATGAGGCTAGAAGACGTGGTGGGTTTAAAAAAAGGGAAAAAGAAGAATGGGATCTTCAAGTTACCAAGGTATTAAAAGCTCTTACTTACATCGGTTTCGCGATTGGTATATTAGCAATAGTTTCAGGTGTGGCAGCTCTCATATTAGATGTTCCACCAAGTTATCGGTTTGTTACTGATGGAAGAAATATATTTACATCAATTTTACTTATAGTGTTGGGGATCTTAACCTTTTTAAAACCGATGAACGATTTACCAATTGCAGGGGTTGTTGGACTTTTAGCGTCCACCGCAGCTGTGATAGCGGTTGCTTTTCTTCTTCCTGATTCTGCGAAAAACTGGATTGGCAATTTTATTAATATAAAGTGGTTCTTGATAATCCTATTTATTGTCGTATTTTCGATTGTGGGGGTAATAACAAAATTTTATATTGAAGGATTTATGTCACTTTCTAAATTGATTTCTTGGCCTCCCTTGGCTTTTATAGTAGCAGCGTTCTGTATTTTACAAGGATTTTGGATCTTTCTGTTCGGTACTTCAATTATTTTTTAAAAAATTTT
>JARRLT010000101.1:0-4794 GCA_037386725.1 Promethearchaeota archaeon | reverse complement strand
ATAGGCCATATTTAGAGTTTCAAAAGGTGTTCTGCTTCGTGAGGGCATTTTAAAATCAGGATGATATGCTGAAAAATGAATTGGAGTGTCAGGACCCAGATTTTCTTTTACCCAATTACATAATTTAATTATATCTCCTTTCTCATCATTCATATCTGGAATAATTAGATTTGTAATTTCAACATGAATTCCATTATCTTTGAAATTTTTTGCGGTATCTAATACAGGTTGAACCGATTTTACCCCACATATTTTTTTATAAAATTCATCCGTCATTCCCTTAATATCAATATTAGCAGCATCGATACCAGCTTCCACAAGTTCCTGGGTGGCTTGAGGTGTAGAAAAACCATTTGTCACTAAAATAGTTTTAATACCTTTTTCGCGTAATAACTTTGATGTGTCAAGAATCCATTCATGCCAAATTAAAGGTTCATTATATGTATAAGCGAGAGTTTTCGCACCACTCCTTTCTACATTTGTAACTAAGTCCTCTGGAGACATTTCTACTAATGACATTCTTCTATTTTCATAGCCCTCCAATTCATAATGCCCATTTTTTCCATTTTCAGAGGGACAAGCTTGACTAATCTGCCAGTTTTGACAATTTAAACATCGAAAGGAACACCCAATTGATGCTATAGAGTATGCAGTATTACCCGGCCAAAAATTATATAATGGCTTTTTTTCTATTGGATCCAAACTACCTTTAGAAATCATAGAGCCGTAAATAAGAGTATAAAGTTCTCCTTCAATATTTTTCCTTGTTCTACAAATTCCAACTTTTCCTGGAACAATTATACATTCATTTGCACATATATGACATTTTACTTTATTGTCTTCTAACTTATCCCATAGTTTAGCTTTTAATTTCATTTTATGAAATAAAAAAGTTAATTTAATTTTAACTAATTAATAATATCGAGTTTGCTTTAAAATCTTTATAGATATAATTTATAAATTTATTTAGGTTGTCTGTATTTAAAAATTCCCCCAATATCTTCAATTTCAATAATTTTTATTAACGGATTAAAGTAATGGAAGGTATGCTGCTCCATTGAATTCAATTAATTATCCAAATTTAAATTTGCTTCTAATTAATTATCTTTCGCTTAATGGAGGAAAAAATCTATATTTTATTTTTCGAATTTACCCCTTTCCCTTCTATAATCTTAATATATATGATCTAATTATTATTTGGAGGAAAATTGTATAAGTTATTGATTATTTACTTTATCAATAAAGCGCAATTATTAAATATCAAATCGAATCAACAAGGATAATGAAGGCATTTAAGGACATTGAATTGAATCAAGAAGAAATTGAAGATTTAATTGAAGAAAAAGAAAATAAATTAAAAGAATTAGAAAAAGGTAGCGAATATGTTAAGCAATTAAGTGATATTGCATTATTACAAATAGAAATAAACCAGTTTGAGAAAGCAGAAAAGAATCTTCATACGTGTTTAAAACATTTTCAAAATCTAAAGGATCGATTAGGAGAAGCTTCAGTATTTGGTTTATTAGGGACATTACACTTGAAAAAGGAAGAGTATGATTTAGCAATTGAGTTTTATCAAAAATCCCAAAAAATTTATGAGGAATTAAGCCAAAAGCAAGAAATTATAATTTGTTTAAAAGGGATTGGAAGCGCTTTGATGAAAAAAGGCGATTTTAGGAACTCCACTGAAATTTTTTTAAAATGTAGTGAAATTTGCTCTAATCAAAATGATATTTATGGATTATTAGATTGTTTAGGAAACTTAATTCAGATACATGAAAGAGAAGAAAAATGGGATATTGTTCTTGAACTCTATCAAAAAACTTTAAAAGCTTTTGGAGAAATACGAGATAAAAAAGGGATAATCATATCTTATTTTAACATTGGCATAATTTATAAGAATAATTCTAAATATGGCAAAGCCTTAGAATTTTTCAAGAAGGGGACAAATGTGGCGATTGAAGCAAATTTTGCTGAATATATAATAAAAGGGTTAAGTTATGTAGGAGAGTCATTATTTTATCTTGGAAAAATAAAAGAAGCTAAGTCTCAATATATTAAAGCACTCTATTTAGCAGAGAAAAATCAAGTTTTAAGAGCTTTCAAAAAAGTGTAAATAAATAGGGATTCTTTTCTTTATTTTCTAAATAACACATAAATATTTGTATTTTGTTTAGTATTAGAAAAATTAAAGCTTAATTAATTGATATTGAATTTATGAAAATCAAAACATGTCCTTATTGCAATAAAGAGATTGAAGATGATCTACCATTTTGTCCTAATTGTAATAAACCATTGTTAGTTGATACCAATAGAGAAAAGGTTAATTCTTCAGATTATTTTTTTGATAACTTGCCATTTTATAATCCTAATTTTGAAGAGAAATATGAAAAAGAAGAAATGGATGAATTCGACAATCAGGAACTATCTAACCCTTCTATTGATGACCAAATAAGGGAAATTGATGACCAAATAAATAAAAAAGCAGAAAATGACCAGTTTATTGGTAAGTTACTATTAGAAAAAGCTAGTCTTTATTATAAGAAACGTGATTTAAGAACGGCTTTAAAAATATTGGAAATCGCTCTTAGTAATTTAGAACATAATAGAGATTTATCATACAGTAAATATTCAGCTATTTGTTACAATGAAATGGGGATTATTAAGGAGGATATGGGATATTATGAAGATTCTATCTATTATTTTAATAATGCTGCATCTTTACTAAAAGATTTTGGAGATTATGAAAAGCTTATTCAAGTTTACAATAATTTAGGAAACGCTTATTATCAAATCAAAGATATTGAAAATTCATATAAATATTATCAAAAAGCAATAGATAAAGCTGAGGAAATTGGTTTGATTTTTGATGAAGTTAAATCTTCAAGTAATTTAGTTGAAGTTCTTTTAATACTTGAAGACTATGATAGAGTTAAGAGAATCCTTTTAGGAGAATCATACTTTCAAAAGTCAGAAGATTGCTTTTTTGATGCTCTAAAATTGATTAAAACAATAGAAAATCAGATTTCTCGTTTTACTAAAGCAAGATTAGAATGGGAATGCACTTTTTATCTCGGGAAAATCAACTTGTTTAAGGATAAGGAGATTGAGGCAGAGGATTATTTGTTAACAAGTTTAGAGGCAATTAGAACTTTCGAATATGGAGGTCTTCATATTAAAGAAGGCGTTGTCCTTGAAGCTTTAGCAAATTTATATGAATTTAAAAGTAATCCCCAGGAAGCCATTAATTATTATAACCTAGCTACTGAAATCTATAACAAATTTGGAGAAGAAATAAAAATCTCCCAAATTTATAATAAAATAGCACTCCTCTATTTAAAGGATCTTGAAGATCACATAGAAGCAATAAATTTTTTAGAAAAATCTTTGAATATTTATGAAAGTTTGGATTATCTAAAAGAATCTGCTGAAGTACTTGATCAAATAGGAGATATTTATGTCAACAAAGATATGATAAATTTAGCTATAAAAAGTTTTCGTGAAGCTCGGATAATATATAATGATTTAAATGATACTTATCATAGTCAGATCATTAATGAAAAAATTAATTCACTTAAAAATTAGATTAAATCTTTTAAATATTTAATTTGGATAATGAATAAAAGCATACATAAGATCAACCAAGACTAGTTATCTAATAAGCGAAAATCATCAGCTTTGTATGTTTTTTCATCATAAGGTTTAAACCCAAGTGATGTTATAAAATCGTAGGAAACTTTATTGTCAACATATACCTCACATCTTAATTCTTTAACATTATGAGTTTTAAAATGATTATATGCTGCTACACCTAGTACTGTTCCTAACCCTTTTCTTTGAAATCTAGGAATCACTCCTAGTCCTGCAATCACTCCTATATCTTTGTTTGGCCCTTCATAATCAAGAATTACAAATCCGGCATCACTCCCATAGACTTTTGCGATCAATATTTCTGTTTCTGGATAATTATAAATTTCTTTTAATGAATTAAGATCTATTCGGGAAAAGGGAGTATGGGACGTTATCCAAGATCTGTTATAGAGATTCATGACGTTTGGTAAATCTCCTTCCTTTGCCAATCGAATATTAGCATTTAATATATTTTGTTTAACTCTCTTCTTTATTTCTTGTTCAAATTCAGGGGTTATTTTCTTTATGGGAAGCTTTAACTGAACATACTTTTTTTTAAAGTTAAGTCTTGAATTTGACATTATAATCAGATAATTAATGTAATATGTAATAAATAAAAATATGATTTCTTAATAAAGAATTAGATTCCTTTTTAATCACTATTTAATTCAAAATTTTCCTTTCTATAGATTTTTCTATCGAATTCCTCGAAACCTATACCTTTAATAAATGAATATGATACAAAATTATCCTTATACACTTCGCATCTGATTTCTGTTATATTTTCGAAGTTTTCTTTAATATATTTCCATGCTGCCATCCCTAAGATAGTTCCGAAACCTCGACGCTGAAAGCGGGGTATAACTCCAAGGGCGGCTATTACTGCATATTGTTTCTTATCTCCTTCAAGATCTAATATGACAAATCCCGCATCAATACCATATATCCTACCAATTAAAAATAATGTGTCTGAATCATTATATATCTTTTCTAATGAACTTATATCTAATGCTCTAAAGGGGACATTGCTAGTAAGCCATGCTTTATTGTAAATCTCTCTTATACCTTCCAAGTCTTCTTTGTTTGCCTCTCGAATGTGAGCTGATATAATCTTATGTTCTATCTTATCCTTTAACTGTTGCTCAAACGCTTCAGTAATTTTTT
>JARRLT010000100.1:0-27343 GCA_037386725.1 Promethearchaeota archaeon | reverse complement strand
TGAGTTACTTATTATGAAATGTATCACTGAATGTGAAGAAGATGAAGATGTGAAAGTAATATATGTCGATGCTGGTTGCAAGGCGAAAACTCGTCTAGCAAACCTAGGTATTATTCCAGGGGTAAAAATCATTAAAAGAAGATCTGCTCCTTTTAAAGGTCCTGTTGAGATAAATGTAAAGGGCTCAAACTTAGTGATTGGACGAGGGTTAGCAATGAAGGTCTATGTTGATGTTAACAAGGAAAATTAATCTAATATTTTTTAAAAGATTCTACCTAATTGTTTTTTATGATTTTTAATCTATATTATGAGGTTAATTTAAAGGTTAATTTAAAAATTGAGTTGGAGTACTTAATATAATGAGTTGCCATTTATCAGGAGACAATAAAAATATTAAATTCGACGATTCAGAAAACGTAATAAACCTTGCACTCGCGGGAAATCCAAACGTAGGCAAATCAGTTATTTTTAATCAATTAACCGGATTATCCCAAACAATTGGAAATTGGCCAGGAAAAACGGTAGCAAAAAAAGAAGGATATTTAGAATTTTCAGGATTCCATATTAAGATTGTTGATTTGCCGGGAATTTATAGTCTTTCTACATATAGTTTAGAAGAATTAATAAGTAGAGAATTTTTAGTTTCGAGTGATGTTGATGTCATAGTAAACGTGATTGATGCGACAAATTTGGAGAGAAATATGTTCTTAACTTTTCAACTCCTTGAATTAAAAATCCCAATGATTGTATGTTTAAATCAAATGGATATTTTAAGAAAACGTAATATTGATCTTGATGCAAAGAAGTTCTCAGAGTTAATTCAATTACCAGTAATTCCAACAGTAGCAGTACATGGGGTAGGCGTCCATCAGATCTTAGAAGAAGCAATTAATCTATTATATTCTCTCAATGGAACCCATTTAGCTCATAAGAAAATTAAAGGGATTGTAAACCATCGGCATAAATCCCATGAAAAACATAAAAGAAGGGAACGACATTTAAATCATCTTAAAAGTCAAAAGAGAATGGAGTATCAATTCCCCGATTTAACTTCAATACTTTCTTTTGGAAAGGAAGTGGAATCTAGGATTTCAGATCTTAAATTAAAAATAAAAAATAATGATGGAAAAATTTTAGATCTTAATTATCCAAATCGTTTTTTGGCAGTCAAAATCTTAGAAGGTGATGAAGAACTTAAAAAAGTTTTTAAAACTATTGAAAGCGCTAAGGGGATTGTTCATACAGCGGAAACATATCAAGAAGAATTAGAAGACTTACATGGAGAGCATATTTCAACCATTATTTCATCCGAAATCTATAATAACATAAATAAAGTTCTTGAAAAAATAGTAATCACCAAATCAGAGAATTTAATTAAAAAGGAAACTCTTTTGGATAAATTAGACCATCTCACCACTCATTCAATTTGGGGTTATGTCATTTTAGTTCTAATTCTCTTTGGGATCTATTACTTTACTTTTACATTCGGAAATGTTGTTGGTGGTTTAATAAGCAATGTTTATGATTCTTTATCGATTAATATATACCAATCTTTTGGTGAGAATACCTTTTTAGTTAAGTTGTTCTGGAATGGAACAATGGGAGGCTTTTTTGGTGCTGTTGATGGGGTACTCGTTTATGTAATACCATTTTTTCTGGTAATTGAATTATTGCAGGATTCTGGTTACTTGCCACGTGCTGCTTTTTTAATGGATAGAATTATGCATTCACTTGGAGTTCATGGAAAAACGATTATTCCGATGATATTAGGATTTGGATGTAATGTACCAGCATGTGCGGGATGTAGAATTATGGAAACTAAAAGAGAAAAAGAAATTTCTATTGCTTTAACTTCACTCATTCCTTGTGCTGCTACGATGACAGTAGTATTAGGATTGGTGGGGCGTTATCTTGGATTTTTTTGGATAATCATTCTCTTCATGATTAATCTGTCAGTAATTATTCTTGTGGGGCGACTCTTAAATAAAGCGATGCCAGGACAATGCACAGAATTAATTATGGAAATGCATGAATATCGAAAGCCTAATTATGAAGTGGTCTTTAAACAAACTTGGACTCGCTCTAAAGAATTTATTTTCAAATCAATGCCGGTAATAGTAATAATTGGAATGCTTATGGAAATTATGTTAGTTTTTCGCATTCTGGATCCTATTAATTTTATTTTAACTCCTGTCACAGTTTTTTGGCTAGGGCTTCCTGCCATAGCAGGTATATTTTTAATCTATGGCATATTAAGGAAAGAACTAACACTAATTCTTCTCCAAGTCTTGGCAGGATCATTAGGATTAACTGTTCTTCAACTCCTCACACCACTTCAGATGATTACTTTTAGTTTAGTTACAATGCTTTATATTCCTTGCGCCACGACAATTATCATCATCGCTAAAGAGACCAATTGGAAATATGCACTTAAAATTTCATTATTAGAGATCTCCTTAGCGATTTTAATTGGAGGAATCATTAATTGGGGGGCTCTTTTTATCCTTTCCCTACTTTAATACCTTTTCTTCTAAATATTTAGAAGCCATAATAATTCTAATTCTATTTCTAGATGCCTGAATGGATATTATTAAATTCATTTTTTCTTTAAAAAATATTTGAAAATTCTTGAAAACTAAAAATTCTAATCCCTTTTATTTAAAGTTCTTATTTCTAAAAATTGGACTCCCTTAATAATAAAAATTTTTATAGTGAGTAAATTATTTATAGTCTTTTAACAAAATTGTAACAAAAAAATAGAGTTAAAAAAATGAATGAACAAAATACTCTTAATTTCTCACAAGAAGATGTAAATACTCAAGGATCAACTAATTTTTTTCAAATAGACTTTTTAAAAGCGTTAATGATCCTTCTGGTTATCTTTGATCATTTTGTATCTTGGAATATCAAAAATCAAATTGGTGTAGCTCTTTGGGAACGAATATCCATTCCTGTATTTTTGATTTTACTTGGATTCAATATGGGTTATTCCTTTAGAAAGCAAGGAGATGTGTCCTTAAAAGAATTATATTCTAAGAATTATTTTAAGAAAAAGATATTAAGATTTATTATCCCATTTCTTATTTTATATGCATTTTCAACCTTCATTGGATTATTCATGTATGGATTCAATTTTGAATTAATGTATAACACACAATATTCTCCAGAACATGGTCTTATTAACTTATTTTATTTTATATTGCCTTTTTGGGGGCCTGGTAATTGGTTTATTCCTTTATTGTTTCAATCAATTCTTATTTTGCCATTATTATACTACGGATTTAAAAAGCGACCAGTCCTAACGTTGATTCTGACTTTTGTGGTAGAAATTCTCATGCAACTTATCGTTTTTGTGGTTATAGGTGAAATCACAACATGGGAAGAGTTGTATTTACTTTCTATGTTTAATGAAAGTGTTCTATTTTATCTCTCTGCAATTGGGTTAGGAATGTGGTTCTCATTTGGACATGGTATAAGTGACAGAAGGAATCGATTTATGTGGGTATTATTCCCATTGAGTTTGATTTACATAATCGCCTATCAATTCTTTGACTTTCAAATTAGAATAAATGATGTTCCTCTTCTCAGAGGTGACTATCATTTCTTAGTTATTCCGTATTCAGCATTTTTGATTTTATTTACCCTGAAATATCTATCAAATAGTTCAAATTCAAAAATTTCAAAAGGTATTTCTTTAATTGGAAAATCTACTTATCATATATTGCTTATCCAAATATTAGGTTATGGAATGATTACTGCTTGGTGGGGCACTCACTATGGAATAGATGTACCTTTCAACCCTTTTGACTTAATTGATTTAGTAGTTCTAGAAATTATATTTGTCTTGTTCGGCATTTTATGGTATAAAATTGATAAAATTAAAAATCTAACTCGGAGAACTTTCTATTATCTCAATCTATTCATTGTATTTAGTTCCCTTTTGTTTCTTACTTTTTGGGCTCAAGGCTTTTGGATTCCCCTTAATCTACTTATTATCATCCTTTATGCGGGAGGGTTTTTAATTTTGTATGCTTTCATTAAAAAGCGAATAGATACAAAAATATTGGGTATATGGACTGGCTTTCTGGTTCTTAATTTTACATTGATAATTTTCCAAGTGCGAATGTCTTTAGTATCTGAATCTTGGATTTTCTTTATTTTAAGCCAAAATATAATTAAAATAAATTAAATTGAATTTGTTTTAAACTAAATTGTAAACATAAAAGAACATTATATATATGTTTTGATTTTTTTAAGCTCAAAATCTAATTGAAATTAACATTATTTTTTACATTACAAAATTCTGTGAATCGAAATGATTATTTTGGGGCAAGATTTCCCATTTATTCCCCCTCCACTCACATTATTGTAATTTTTAATGTCCTTACTCCTCCCTCTATTGAGTTTTTAGTTTAAATATTCTAAACTTACATAATATAGCGTTCATAAGCATCGTGCTTTTCAAACTTAAGAAAAGATTTGAAAAACAACTAGCTATTTAAACCATATAGAGAAAATTTAAAATGAGAATGTTAATTTTGAAAAGTAATAATTAACATTTAGAAAAAAGATCACAAAAATATTAAAATTGATAAAAAATGTCGTATAAAGCACCAGACGAAAAAGATCTTGAAGCTATGATCGGAATCGTTGGTAAAGAATACGCAAGCAATGATGATGCTATAACAGCATCTTATCTTGCCAAATCCGTCATGGGCTTAGAGAGTCAGATCCCCGATATTGTGGTGCGCCCAAAATATATCGAAGAAATTCGAAAAGTCCTTCTCTACTGTTCTGAAGAAAAAATTGCAGTGTCTCCTATGTCTGCTGGACTTTCAGGAGGATTCGCGTGTCCTACGCTTAAACCAGCGGGAGTTATGTTGGATTTAGGACGAATGGATAGAATCTTAGAAGTAGATGAAGATAATAGAATTGCGATTATTGAGCCAGGAGTTACTAACGGGCAACTCTGGGCTTACATGCATAAGAATCATCCAGATTGGGCACCACCTATCGCTGATGGCGCACCTCCCGCGGCAACTGTCATGGGAGATGCAATTGATAGAGGATTCTCATTATACACTTCAAGTGTGGGACCCCAAGGAGATAATTTCATGTGTGCGGAAGTAGTATTCCCTAATGGAGATATCGTTCGCACCGGTTCTTGGGCGCTTCCTGGAGCAAAGCCTTTCTATAAGTATGGACTTGGTCCTGATATGTGGTCATTCTTAATGGGTTCTCAAGGCGCACTAGGTGTTGTTACTAAAGCGGCTGTGAAAATTTATCCACACCCCAAATATAAAACAGTAGTTGCGTGGGGAATGGATAATCCCTATGATATGCAGAACTTAACTTTTGAAGTAGCAAAGTTAGAGTTTGGCATTTCTCATAATACTGTTATGGTCCAAGGAGGAAATTACCCATTAGTTATGGCAAGATGGCCAAAGGATAAAATTCCTCATGATTACGAGTTCTATAAAGAAATTGGAATTTCAAAATGGTGGATGAATTGGGAATGCTGGGCACAATCTCAAAAAGAACTTGATCATGTCGTAGATACAATTAACAGTATGGCGAAAAAGTTTAAGGAATCTCCAAAATGTAAGAGTCCTGATTCAATCCGTCCTTGGGAACTTCATCCAAAACAGATTGAATCCCGTATGAGGAAGCCGAATAAGATAGCTGTCCCGTATTCATTTTGGGAGGCAGGATTTCTATTTATTACTTGGTATACTCCATGGAATGATTGTGCTCATTTTGCAGAGATGTATAATGAGAAGATGGAGAAATATGGATTCCCGCCTGTGATGTGGATTGCATCTATAGAGAGAGCAAGACAAGCAATATGTATGCCTATAATTTGCTTCGATTCTACAGATCCAAAAGATTTCGAGAAAGTTCAAGAACTTAACAGAGAAACTACAGAATATGGTTTAGATCAAGGATGGTTAAATTACAGACCAGACCCTTACGTTCATGCACCTCTTACTTACAGTCGAGCTTCAACATACTGGAAATATTTAAGAGCTTTCAAAAAATTAGTTGACCCTAATATGATAATGCATCCAGGAAGGTTAGGATTACCATGATTCAAATAAGGAGGTTATAATAAAAATGGCAAAAACAGGAATGGAAAGATTACAAGAGTTAAAACCCCAAATCTTTAAATGTATTCATTGTAAAGCATGTCGGTTTGCTTATTCCGGAGAACCAAGTAAAGAAGGAATTGGTGAATATGAAGGAAAGCAAAGCAAGGTTCTTTACGAGGGTATGGTAGATTCATGTCCAGCCGGTATCGAATATGGCTGGGAAGCATTTTGGAACGCCGGAAAAATCTGGATCGCACGCTCAATTTTGAATGGAGATTTAGAATTTTCCGAATCAGTTCGGGACGTAATCATGCCTTGTATCACATGTGGAATGTGTTCAGCCCAATGCGAGAATAAATTACCCACAGTTGATATTATCGAATCTTTAAGAGCCGCTTGTGTAGAATCAGGCGTTCCTATGATTGAAAAACATCAACTTGTAGACAGATTAGTAAAAGAGCTGAATAATCCTTATGGTGGTAAAGCCGAAGAACGATTTGGATGGGCAAAAGAAGCGGGATTAGAAAAATATGTTGATAATAAAAGCGCAAAAATCGGATACTATGTAGGATGTACGGCAAGTTATCGTCAAAAAAATATCGCAGTTGCGACTTGTAAAGTTTTTGAGAAATTGGGAATTAATTTTACCTTAATCTCAGATGAGGTATGTTGCGGAAGTCCCTTCTTTAGAGTAGGAGCAGTTGATACTGCACAAGAATTAATGAACAAAAATCTTGAAAGCTTTAAGCACTTAAAGAAAGTGTTCTTCTCTTGCGCCGGATGCTACAGAACCTTTACAATTGACTATCCAAAATGGATGGCTGAAGGTGAAGAACTTCCCTTTGAAACCCTACACGCTTTTGAACTTATTGCGAAATTAATCAAAGACGGAAAAATTAAATTTAAACCAAACAAAGAGTTAAAAGGCCAGAAAGTCACTTATCACGATCCTTGTCATACAGGAAGACATTTCGGTGTAGAGTTTGAACAAGAGTTAATTGAACAAAGTAATAACTTAATGTTCGATATGCGAAAGCTCGATAAAAAACTCGAAGAATGGTTTGATAAACCACGCATAATCCTAAGAAAGTTAGAAGAGGATGTAGGAATCGAATTCAATGAGATGTATCGTATTAAAATGAATTCAATGTGCTGTGGTGCTGGTGGTGGTGTGAGAGCAGGATATCCCGATTTTTCATTACGTACCGCTTCACTTCGATGTGATGAAGCAAACGCAGTAGGCGCCGATATTTTAACTACTGAATGTCCATTTTGCTGGCGCAATCTAACAGACGCAAATGAGCTTTATGATCACGGATTACAAGTACTTGGTATTTTGGAGATGATAGATAAATACGATTTACTTGATGTTATCGAAGAGCCCTCAGAGAAATACATCTTGGAATTAACTCGGTTTGAAGAACCGGAAGAATAAAACTTTTTCTTTTTTCTTTTTATTGTTTTTATCGCTTTTTATATTTCAGATATTATTTTATACATTAGAAGGTTAAATATTAGAAATTAAGAATTTAAATATTAAGATAATTTTATTAAATTACTTCAAACTTATAATATGTGAATTATATGGAAAAGAATGAGACAAGTAAAGGATGCCGATGATTCAGCCCAATTCATGATTATTGTGATGCTTTCAGAAACGATTGCCCCGGATTATAATTTGAACGAATCTGTCATTAGTAAGCTTGGAATTATAAGTTCGACAGCACTTTTATTTAATATATCACTTTTTTTGGTTGGTATTTTAAATATCATAGGAGGGTTTCTATACTATCAAAGTCATAAAGACTTGAAAATTTTGATCCCTTTTCTTTTAGCGGGCATTGGAGCATCTGGAGCGGGAATTTTTTCACTGAATACCCCAAAGCTTCACGTATTTTTTGCGATTTTCGTTTTTTTATTCTTTAATTTACAAGCAATTGTAACAAGTTTCCGATTATCCCATTTTATGAAATATATATCGTTATTTATGGGTATCCTTGGATTCATCTATGTGGTTATTATGATTATTGGCGATGCTGGTGTTACAGTAGTATTTGACCTAATAGGTCATGGAGGAACAGAAAGAATGATAGTATATCCACCGATCTTTTGGTTGATGGTTTTTGGTGGATTTTTAATGAAAAAAGATTGAATATGATCTAAATGAGTTAAATATGGTTTTTTAGTATTTTTATTTTTTAAATCTTTGATATTCTTTATTTAAGAATTATAGTATTTTTTGATTTATATGCGATATTTATTAAAAGAAAAAGATGTAAAAAATGAATTACTAATCTTAAAAGCTATTGATAATCTGCTGGAAATTGTTCTCTCATATTACCTGATTGAGGTTTGAACCATCTTAAATAATCGGTCCCTTCATAATCTTCCTTTGTTAAGATAAAAGGAGCTTTTACTTCACTAATCCTATTTTCCCCATATTCAATTTTAATAATGCAAGTTAATTTTTTATCCAGAGGAATTATATTCTGCTTTTTATCTTCATAACTTAAAAACATAGCTTCAGATGATTCTCCAGCAGGAACTGAAATGGGATAGGTTGGTACTTGAATAATATAACCATTTTCTTCAAAATCAACCATATCCACAAATTGTCTTCCTACATTAGTGTCTTCTTTGCTTAATTCTCTCAATTTAATCTTTGATATAATTTCGACTTTTGTTATCATCCCAACTTTGGTTCCTTCATTATGGAAAATTAAGGGAAGATAAATGTTGTTAATCTTAGGATCTTCTGTCTGATCTCTAACAATTCCATAAGAAAGAATTCTATGGGGTTTTATATCAGCTCCCTTTCTTAATTCCAGCCAATTTCTGATTGCAACTATTAAGGCGACCACTGCAGGAATTATTGTAAAAAGTTCCTCAATCCCGATTGAAAAGTCCATATATATCATGTTTTTTTAATTTTATAATAATATCTCTACATAAATGTATATAAATATTCAATTTGTTTTTCTCATTGGATTTTATTTTTTAGAAAATTTTCAATAACCAATCAAAAATTTCAAGTTGAATAATTTATCTATGTGGTTATTATGATTATAGGTGATGCTGGTGTTACAAATGTATTTGATCTATTAGGTCATGGAGGAATAGAGAGAATGATAGTATATCCACCGATCTTTTGGTTGATGGCTTTTGGTGGATTCTTAGTTAAAAAAGACTAAATATGACCCACATTAGTTAAATAAGAATTTTTCTTATTTTCACTTTTTATTTTACTTTTTCTGATAAGAATAAGAAATTAAAAGGGATATTCAACGCTCATTCTTTAATTTTAAAGATGAATACTTAAAAGGATAAATAAGAAATAAAAAAGTGAAAATTATTTATAATTTTTATATATCTGATAAATTATATCCACAATTTGAGCAAAACTTTAAATCTTCTTTTTCTAATTTACTCCCACATTCTGGACAAAAATTCTTTCCGACTTCTTCAACATCAGGTTGAATTTTTCTTTCCTTGTATAGGCCCTCATTACTCTCTTTTACCTCTGGCTTTAATTTCCTTACATAAAATTTATCTATTAATGCTCCTGCTATACCAACTATTCCAGCTATAATAGGACCAATTATGCCAAAACTAGGATTTAAAATAGACCAAATAGAAATTGAGATACCTGTGGTTATTCCAGGAATAGCTGTTAGGGCACTAAATATAATCTCAACTCCAATTATATAAATAATCGAAATTGCAATCAAGATTGTACTGCTAATTATCATCATAGTATCCATATTTCTCCCATTTTTCAATCTAACAGTGGAAATAACAAGTAATATTATAGAAAGAATTATTATAATTGTACAGAATATAGAGAAAGCCAATAAACTATAATTAGACGTAAATTCGATAAGAGTAATTCCACTAGAAGCGGGAGGAATGGCTGCTATGCTGATATAAAATAACCCCCACATCCAAATATACATCATCATAAGCCCCATTAAATCCGTTCCAGCTGTTGGAGTTAATATCGCTATAATAGAAAGAATTGCACTAACTAAAGGAAATGCATACA
Source organism: Promethearchaeota archaeon (assembly GCA_037386725.1). Taxonomy (GTDB): domain Archaea; phylum Asgardarchaeota; class Lokiarchaeia; order Sigyniarchaeales; family SOKP01; genus JARRLT01. The sequence goes on along the minus strand of JARRLT010000100.1, from coordinate 17,212 downwards.
TATATTTTTTTAAATCACGCATTTTCATCTACTTTTTTTATGGATTATCTATATTTGTATACAGAATAATTATTATTTTACCTATAAAAAAGTTTCTCAATCTTGAAGGTAGTATCCCCATTTTCTAAAAAAAATATGTATCTAAAATTTTTGGAAATATTTTTATGGAGACTCTATTTGTTTACCTTCCCTTTCTATATGGTACCCATGAGTATATAGAAAGAATAATTGTAGAAGAAACTTTGAAGAATGGAAAGCTTCTAGTACCGATCGGAAGGGATCTAAATTAACTCATGTCCGGTACAAATAAAGCTAAACTCAACTTTCAGGTTTTTGATGATATATCAAATATAAAATAGAGAGGTCTGACAATCCTTCTTTACATGTAAAAAAGCATTCTTAAATTGATAAATAAGAAATAAAAAAGTGAAAATAATTTAAAATTTTTAATCAGCAGCTAAATGATATCCACAATTCGAACAAACTTTTCCAACATCAGGTTGAATTTTTCTTTCCTTATATGACTTATCATCATTCGTTTTTACTTTTGGCTTTAATTTCCTTATATAAAATTTATCTATTAATGCTCCTGCTATACCAACTATTCCAGCTATAATAGGACCAATTATGCCAAAACCGGGACTCATAAGTGCCCAAAAAGCATATAATAAACTCGCAGATGGTCCTGGAATAATTGTTAGGGGTTTGTATATAATGTCGATTCCAATCATGTAAGTAATCGAAATTGCAATCAAAATTACGCTACTAATTATCATCATGCTATCTGTATTTCTCTCCTTTCTTAATCCTACGGTGGAAATAATAAATAATATTATAGAAAGAATAATCATGATTGAACAGAACAAAGAGAAAATTAAAAAACTAAGACTAGGTGTGAATTGGATAGTAGTAATTGTAGTCAAATTAGGGTCAGTAAGTGATGGCATTTTCATATAAAATAAGCCCCACATCCAAATATACATCACCAATAGCCCCATATAATTTATTCCGTTAACAGGAGTTAGTATCGCTATAATAGAAAGAATTACGCTAACCAAAGGAAACAAAAACATATATTTTTTTAAATCACGCATTTTCATCTACTTTTTTTCTGGATTTTTTTGTATTATTATAAATAACAATTATTAATTTATCTTATAAAAAAGTATCTCAATTCTAAAGTAAATATTCAATTTTCCATATTCTTTAAACGCAAGAATTTCTACTAATATATAAATCCTTACTCAGCTCTAACTAAATCTTTTTCTTATCATAATAATCTTGAATTAAGCGAGAATATACATTAATCGTATAGTTGGAGGAATTTTTAGAAGAAGCATATTTAATTTTTGTAATTAAGATAGCTTTAGGGAATTTTGACATTATTAAAACTTAGATATTAAATAAATTATTAGAATAAGGCTTTTAATCTTAATAAAAATAATAAAGAATAATTATACTTATTAAAAAAGAAAGTGATTCTTTTATTCCTTTAAGAGATTGGCTATTGTATGGAGCATATGGATATACGGGAAGATTAATAATAGAAGAAGCTTTAAAGAACAAAGAAACGCCAGTATTAGCCGGTAGGAATCTTCAGAAACTCATTCCTCTTGCAAATGAAGTTGGATTAGACTATATTGTTTTTAACTTGGAAAAACCTGAAATAATTAAGGAAAAAATTAAGAAATATGAAACCGTTTTTAACGCAGCTGGTCCCTTTCAATATACAAGTAAGCCTTTAGTCCAAGCTTGTTTAAAAACTTCAGTGAATTATCTTGATATCACCGGGGAAATAGGAGTATTTAAGCAGAATTTTGCATTGAATAATGAAGCTATTAAAAAAGAGATAGCCATTATCTCAGGAGTTGGTTTTGATGTTGTTCCTACTGATTGTATGGCTTTGTACGTTAGTAATCAAATCCAAGAGCCTAATAATTTAGAATTAGGAATATCTGGAATGAGTGGGATGAGCCCGGGCACATTAAAAACAATGATTGACAAACTCGAATATGGTGCCATTCTTAGGAGAAATGGAGAATTTATATCTAAACCTTTAGGAGGAGTTCCTAAAAGAATTCGTTTTATTGATAAGGAAAGATTGTGTTATGCAATCTCATGGGGAGATTTATGTACAGCGTATCGAACAACAGGTATTCCCAATATTACAACTTATATGTCTTTACCAAAATTTATTAGATATCTAACGGGACCAGTAGATTTTTTTGCAAGATCACTACTCGGATTAAGGAGTATTAAAAAAATTGCTAAATTCATAATAGATAAACAAGTTCAAGGTCCAAATGAATATGCAAGGAACAATTACAAATCCTATATTTGGGCTAAAGTGAGAAATAAAAAAGGAGAATCATTCGAATCATGGCTTCAAACTTTGGAGGCCTATCATTTAACTGCAATATCAGCAATAAGATGTATTCAGAAGTTGAGAAAAGATCAATCACATATTAAAGGGGCGTTAACTCCATCTTTAGCTTTTGGTTCAGATTTTATATTAGAATTCCCTCAAACAATTAGGATGGATTCGTTATAAATAAATATTTTATCTATATAAAAAATTATTGAATTAATAATTTAAAAATTAAGAGAGGAAAAATATGAACACATCAAATAAAAAAGATTTAAGTCCCACTGAAATTAGAAGGGAGAAAGAGAAGGAGCAAAGAAGATCAGATATTCTTGGAGCTGCCGAAGAATTATTTCTTTCTCAAGGATTTGAAAATACAACTATGAAGCAGATAGCAGATAAAGCCAGATATAGTAAAGGAACACTTTATAATTATTTTAATTCCAAAGAGGAATTATATATAGCGATAGGTAATAATGCATATAATTTAATAATTAATTATACAAAAAAATTCACTGAAAAGGAAGATCCTGGTATTGGGCAACTTATGGCTATAGGATATGCTTTCTATGAATTCACAAAACGATATCCAAATTATGCATCTATTTTTCATGATATAGGGGTTAAATTACCTAATATTGAAAATAAACCGAAAAAGAACCTATCAGATATAGAAAAGGATTATATTAATCTAAGCAATTTATATGGTGAAATCTTTATAAAAACTTTATTGAATGCTATAAAAGCTAATGCGATACGTTCTGATAAGGATCCAAAATTGATAGGATACGTACTCTCTAATTTAACACGCGGATTAATCGAAGATTTGATAGAATCAAAAGATATTATTAAAAAGAAATTTGGTGTTGAATCAGATGATGCAATTGATTTTGCTTTTGAAATTATCGGAGAAGGATTAAAACCGAGGGAATAAGGAAAAAGAGGTAAAAAGAAAATGGTAAAAGTCTTAGTTGTGTATTACTCCTTAACGGGAAATACAAAGATGGTGGCTAACGCAATTAAAAACTCAATTAATTGCGATCTGCTTCAATTAAAACCAATAAAAGAACTCAATGCAAAAAGTGGAATGAAGTATTTTTGGGGTGGCTTTCAGGCTGTAATGGGAAAGAAACCAAAATTGGAGCCATTCGAAATAAATCCATTGGATTATAATATAATATTTATTGGATCTCCTGTCTGGGCTTGGAGAGAAGCTCCTCCAATACATTCTTTTCTGGAGAATTTTGATCTTTCAGGAAAAAATGTCGCGCTTTGGATGTGTGCTGGAGGAGATGGAGTAAAAGCAATGTCTCGATTTAAAGCTGCTTTAAAAAATGTCACAATTTTAAGTGATATTTGCTTTAAAGAGCCTTTACAAAATAATCCTGTAAAAATAAAAGAAAATATCGTTGATTGGGTCGAAGATATTCTCCAAAATTATCAATTGGTATGTGGGTGTAAAAAATGGTGAAACAAAATAAATTATACAAGTTCCGAAAATTTTTAATGTTTTTTTGGGTTATTATGCTTCCTATATCATTTAATTGGATGTCTCCAATTCTTATAATAATGGGAGGTTTCGAAGGGTACATTACTCTTAGCTTTATAGTATTCACAGTTTGGTTTCTCTCATCTTTTGTTGTTGGAAGAGCCTATTGTGCTTACGGGTGTCAATGGGGTGCAAGTCAAGAAGTTTTAAGTAATCTATTACCTAAAAATTTGGATCCACATAAAAAGAATCGTAATAGGAAAATAAAATATGTTATTTTTATATTCTGGATTGTACTTATAATTCTCGGACCAATCTTAATGGGAGGGTATATAAATAGTATCAATATATTCTATCCAAATCGACCAGATGAAGTCAATACGATTATATCATTTAGTAATGAAGCAATTGGGCAACTTATTTTCTATTTTGGCATTTTAGGAAGTGTTATTATCCTTTTTACGATAATTGGAGGAAAAAGGTCTTTCTGCAATTATGCATGCCCAATGGCAGTGTTAGGGATAATAGGAACCAAGATCAAAAATATAATAAAATATCCTTCTTTACATCTTGAATCTGAACCGAATAAATGTACAAATTGTAAATTATGCACAAAATCTTGCAGTATGGACTTAGATGTAAATCAAATGGTTCAATCGAGAGATATGTATAACTCAGACTGTATTTTATGTGGAAATTGCGTTTCTACATGCAATAATGATGTTCTACATTATGCTTGGAAATGGAAAAAATAACTTTTAATTCATTTTGAATTTTTATTTTTTACTCTTTCTTATTATTAAGGACTTCATAGCCTCATAGAATTAAAACTCCAATCTAATTTAAGATAACAAAAGAAAGAAAAAAAGAAGTAATCTAATTTATTTTTCATGAAAAATAATGATCGTGACTGAAATTAACCATAATAGAATTGTAAATAGTAGAATCCATTCTAATAATTCAGTTGAAAAGATTATAAACAAGAGTAATGATGTTAAAGGTCCGAGAACACCATAAAGACCTAATATCTTTGAAATTTTCGTTTTATAAAAAATTACAAACCATCCCATGAAAAAAGCGTTTAGTGTGAATCCTCCAAAAGCTAAGGTTGAAGTGAGATTATGCAATCCATAAAAATCTCTATCTTCACTAAAGATACCTACGCCGATATAACTTATGGAGCCCAATAACCCAAAAATGAATGCACTTTCTATAATTCTAATTCTCATACGGGTTATATTTTTTAAGTTAGGACTGAAATAGTGTTCTATATAAAAATTAAAAGGTATAGTAAGGGAACCCGCAATAATACAAGCAATATCATATAAATATGGAGCGGGAGTATGTTTAATCCCTCCAAGATCACTAATCCAATTAGTCCATATAGTATATCCTTGTGGTCCAAATATACTTGCAATAATATGTCCTATGACTAATAGGGAAATATAAATACATATTAACAGATACATAAGGACTTTCATAACGTTTTGGTTAACCACCTTCTCAAAAAGTATCGACCTGGCATTATTAAGAGACTTTCTTAAACTCATATCTTATCATCTATTATTAATTTAAATTATACAATTAATTTCTTTTAATAATAGATCTTTCTCGTTTAAGTATATTAAACTTAGGTAATAAAAAAGAGATTTATGTATATTCAGGTAGATACACGATAAAGTTACTACCCTTTTTGTAATCAACTTTATCTCGATCTTCGACTTGAATAATACCATTATATCTTTCAATTATCTTCTTTACTAAAATCAATCCGATACCCGCACCACGAGAATAGTCCTTATTTTGCTTGTTAAAATCAAATAAGACCTCTTTCATTTGATCAGGTATACCACGAGCGTTATCAATTATTTGAATTTTAATGTATTGAGTATTATTTAACTTTTCTGTATCTATTATTATTTCTACATGTACCTTTTTATTATCGTTATGTTTTATGGAATTTAAAAGAAGATTTTCAAATAAATCAAATAATAAATCATCTGCTTTAACAAAATAATTCTTATGTTTAAATTTAAGAATAATTTGAACTTCTTTATCTATATTGCTATCTTTTACATAACCAATAATTTTAGAAAATACTGAATTCAAATCTATTGATTTGAATTTTACCTTTTCCTCATCAAGGTTAAAAAGAATCTTAACATTTGAAATCAAATTTGAACTGCGTGTTATTTGTTCTTTAATTTTATACATATAATCCTTAATTAAATTAGCATCTAAAGATCCCTCTAAGAGAATTTCTGTTAATTCAGCATAAGATTGAACATTCTGAAGTATATTTGTCATATCATGTGTAAACAAATCTTTATAAAATTCTGCTCTCTCATATGCATCTCGATATCTATTTTCTGATAGTTTCAGTAGATCTTGATACTTTTTCCTCTCAGTTATATCTCTAAGGATACCTGTAGAGCCAGAAATTTTTCCAGTGGAATCATAATCAAATGCTACCTTTAATTCACCCCAAAAACTAGTTCCATCTTTTCTAATATATTCAAATTCCATCAATGGAATATTAAGATTATGATTTTCTCTAGCTAGTTCTAGCATCTCATTATAAATCTTATAAGCTTTTGCTAAAGACTCTTTTGTCATTAGGTTTGGTAATTTTAACTTTAATGCTTCCTCGATTGTATAACCGAATAAATTGTAAACAGAAGGACTTACATAAACAATATTTAAATCTTTGTCTTGTTTAAACACTAAATCCCGAAGATTTTTATTATATAATCCATGTTCTCGTTCTATTTCTTTCTGTGGACTTTTAGGTATTTTGCTTTTCCTAATAGAATCCATAATGGTTTTTTCTCTCATAATCTATTATAATGAATTATCTATCAAGATTTTAAAATATTAACTCTATAATCGTTGATCTTTTTAGCCTAAACATAAAAAGGACATATATAACTTAGGTTTTAAATATCCCCGATGAAAATGCTTCCAATCAATTATTATAAAAAGTATAACTATTTAAAAATATCGCAATACAATTTTTTATTATTCCCTTTTGTCAGAAAGATTAAAATAATATCTAATTTAAATATTTGATATTATGATTTTATAGTATGTAATAAGAATTGAGAGAAATACAAAATCTTTAATAGTGTAATATTATGAGCGTTGAAAAAATATATGAGAAAATATCTAAATCTATTACTGATCTGGATGAAGAAAAGGCACTTGAATTAGCTAGGACTGCAATAGAGAAGAATTTTAACCTTCTTGAGATAATTGAAAAAGGTTATGGAAAGGGAATACAAAAAATTGGAGATTTGTGGGAAGAAGGAGAATATTTTTTACCAGAACTTATGTTGGGAGGGAAAATTGTTCAAAAAGTCCTTGAAATTCTAATCCCACACTTAGAGGATAAGAATAAGAAGTTAAGTGCAGGAAAAATCGTTATTGCAACAATTAAAGGGGATATTCATTCAATTGGAAAAACAATCGTAGGTACAATGTTAAGTGCTAATGGTTTTGAAGTATTTGATCTTGGAGCAGATGTACCAGCTGAAGTTATTGTAGAAGAAGCGATTAAAAGAGATGCTGATATTATAGGAGTTTCAGCACTACTCACAACAACTATGGTTGGGCAAAAAGAAGTAATAAACAAGTTAAAAGAAAAAGGCTTACGGGATAAATTTAAAGTAATTCTTGGAGGAGCCCCAGTAAATCAATCTTGGGTTGAGAATGCAGATGCTGATGGATACGCAGATAATGCAAACGAAGCAGTGAAATTAGTTAAAAGTTTAATTGGAAAGAAAAAATAAGGAAATCATTTATGAAATTTCTAGAATGGTTAGGAAATAGTTCTAAGGTAATAATTTTTGATGGAGCTATGGGGACAGAGATTATTAAGCAAGGAATAAAACCAGGAGAATTACCAGACTTTATGAATATTAAAAACCCGGATATAATAACAGAGATTCATAAATCGTATTATGAAGCAGGATCTGATATATGTCAGACGAATACGTTTGGTTCGAATTTATTAAATTTACAAAAGTATAAGCTAGCAGATAAAATTAAAGAAATAAATAAAGCAGCCCTAAAAAATATTGAAAAATCTTGTCCTTCAGAAAAATTGATAGCTGGAGATATTGGTCCAACTGGAGAGTTTAAAGCTCCTATTGGTAATGCAACTTATGAAGATTGGTATTCAAGTTTCTCAAAACAAGTTCAAATCTTAAAAAGTGGAGTGGACCTATGGCATGTTGAGACAATTTCTGATCTAGATGAGATGCTAGCTGCTCTTAATGCGATAAAGGATAATTCAGATAAACCTATAATAAGCTCAATGACTTATCGTAAAACAAAAAAAGGTTTCTTTACGATTATGGGTGATTCCGTAAAACAATGTATTCAAAAAGTGGATGATAATTGTGAAATTATTGGATCAAATTGCACCCTTGGTTCCAAAGATATGATTGAATTGTTAAAAGAAATAAAAAAGTATACTAAAAAGCCTATATCAATTAAACCAAATGCAGGAAAGCCCAGATTAGATACAACAAATCAAGTGTTTTATGAACAACCAATAGAAGAATATGTTACTGATATAATGGAATTAATTAAACGACGATAATAAGACCTAAAATTAGTGTATTAGATGAAAAACATAAGGAAAATATTTTTAATGAAGCAAAAGAGATTCTCTCTTCCCAAGGTGTTTTTATAGAGAACAAGGAGGCAAAATTGCTTCTAAAAAAAGAAGGTTTAAAAGAAGAAAATTCTAAATTTTTAATTCCCGGTGATTTGATTGAAAAATGTTTAGATTCAGTGCCAGAGACGATCACATTATATGATAGAGAAGGAAATGAGAATGGTACTCTTGGATATGATAATGTATATTACGATCCGGGGTCGGCTGCAATTTTAATTTTAGATGAAAAAAGTGGACAAATAAGGGAAGCGTTTTCAGATGATTTTATACGGTTTTCAAAGATTGTTGATCACTTAGGAAATATTGAAGTTCAAAGCACCGCATTAGTATATCAAGATATTCCAAAAGAAGCTCAAGATTGGCATAGACTATTTATTGCTCTTTCGTACTGTCATAAACCAGTAGTTACAGGTACATTCCGAAAGAAATCATTTAAGATTATGAAGGATCTTTTATTAGCATGCAGAAATTCCGAAGAGGATTTAGCAAATAAACCTCTTGCGATTTTTGATGCATGTCCAAGTCCCCCTTTAAAATGGTCGGATCTTACTACTCAATCTGTAATTGATGCTGCGAAAAGTATGATTCCTTCTGAATTTATTTCTATGCCACTTTCGGGAGCTAATGCCCCGATAACTTTAATAGGATCTATTACTCAACATTGTGCTGAAAGTCTTGCTGGAGTTGTTATCGCGCAATTGGCAAGAAAAAGAGCACCTTTAATTTGGGGGGGATCTCCAGCAGTTTTAGATATGAAAAATGGTACAACCCCAATGGGAAGTATAGAGACTATGATGGTTAATATTGGGAATATTGAAATGGGTAAATTCTTTAATTTGCCAACCCATGCATATATGGGATTAAGTGATTCTAAGCTTCCCGATGCTCAAGGTGGACTCGAATCTGGTATGGGTTCGTTATTGGCTGCTTTAATAGGGGTCAATATGGTTTCAGGAGCTGGGATGTTAGATTTCGAATCAACACAAAGTATTGAGAAATTATTGATTGATAATGAAATAATTGGGATGGCAAAAAGATTTATCGAAGGTATCAAGGACTATGGTCAACCTTATGCTTTAGAAATTCTGAAAGATTATGATTCTACTCAAGAATTATTATCCCATCCAACAACGTTATCGCTATTTAAAAAAGAAATATACTTTCCAAGTAACGTTATAAACAGAATGACTAGAGATAAATGGAGAACATCAGGAGAAAAATCAGCAAGAGAAAATGCTAAGGAATTAATGAATATTATTCTTAACAAAGCTCCTGTAGAAACATTAGATACTCAAGTTAAAAAAAGGTTAGATAAAATTGCTTCAGAAAACTTAGAAAAATAAAAAAGGTGAATTTTCATACGAAATTCTATTTTGTCTTCTTACATTTTTTTATTTATTTAAGAATTACCTAAGATCTTCTTATAGAAATTATACCAGTGTTGAATTGTTACTGATTTAAGTTCATCTGCTCTTTGTTTGAAAAACTTTGGTGCTTTTATTTGATCTGGTTTTAATCCTTGCATAATTCCAGTCCTTACACTTTTTCTTAATTCTTTGTAAAAATCTATATGGTTTTGCAGATCTTCTTTCCCATTTAATATCGGTCCATGTCCAGGGACAATTAGATCTGGTTTTAAATTTTTAATATGCTCTAAAGAACTAATAAGAGCTTCTGGACTGCAAGTCTCATCTCCGGCATATGGAAACATCTTCTCAAAGATTAAATCCCCAGCGAAAACAACTGATTCATGTGGAAAATATACTATGCTCGAACCAGAAGTGTGTCCTCCTGTATGTTGTATTTCTATTTCTTTATCTCCGTCTTTAAGATATAGTTTATTGATGAAAGTTAAAGTAGGGAAATACAATTCAACACCCTCAGCATTAGGATCTTCACTTGATAGATTTTCAATATTTTTAGATAACTCTTCCTTCTTATTTTTAATATTCTTGTATAAGATTTCGCTACTTATAATAGGAATTCCTTTAAACGATTTGACTCCTAAAATATGATCCATATGATAATGAGTTAAAATTAGATACTTTACAGGAAGATTAAATTTTTCTTCTAGTTTTTTCTTAAATCTTAAACCTAATTTCGCATATAAGGTAGAATCAATAGCTACACTATAATTATTCAATGCTATTGCCCCAACATTACCTCGACCAAGACCAGAAGTATTAGCAACTGTGTTTGAGGTGACCTTTTCTAATTCAAACTTATTTTCCATTGATATTATCTCATTTGTCAATTATAAATTCTTTGATTATTTAATAGATTTAATTTAAGAAATAATTTTTGTTTTGAAAATTAAAAGAAGATTAGGATATAATATAGAGAGATATTTAACTTGATTAATCTTCTTAAATCAATATATATTTAAAAATACTGTAATATAGCATTTAAATGTAAAACGAATAAGAAAAAATTGAAAAATTATGATATTTCCTTTTGAATTTTCAAGTATCCCAAAAATTGTTTTTGGAGCAGGAAAGTTAGCGACATTATATAAAATCATCCCAGAATTTGGAAAAAAAGTTCTTTTTGTTACTGGAGAAAGTTCTTTACAAAGATCTGGAAAATGGGAGGATATCGTTAAGAATTTAGAGCAAAGAGAAATAGAATATTATCATGTTTCAGTAGCTGGAGAACCTTCTCCTTCATTAATAGATAATGCTGTAATGAAATATAGAAAAAAGGATTTAGATTTAATAGTAGGTGTTGGCGGAGGGAGTACAACAGATGCAGGTAAAGCAATTTCAGCTATGATCCCTCATAATGACTCTATTGTAAATTATCTTGAAGGTGTCGGAACAAAAATTCCAGATGGTAAAAAGATTCCCTATATTGCAATCCCAACAACTTCTGGTACTGGAAGTGAGGCAACTAAAAATGCTGTTATTAGTAAAGTAGGAGAAGATGGATTTAAAAAGTCCTTGAGACATGAAAATTATATTCCAGATATTGCAATAATCGATCCAGAGTTAGTTATATCTTGTCCCCCATCAGTTACGGCAGCAAGTGGTATGGATGCATTTTCTCAACTCATTGAAGCGTATACATCCTCAAAAGCAAATCCTATAACTGATTCATTAGCTTTTAGTGGTATGAATTATGTGAAAGAGAATTTAATTCTTGCTTGTAATGAGGGAGCTTCAGATATATATGTTAGAGCTGGAATGGCTTATGCTTCTTTAGTATCTGGTATTTGTTTAGCAAATGCTGGATTAGGAATAATACATGGAATTGCTGGTCCAATCGGAGGATTATATAAAATCCCGCATGGTGTTGCTTGTGGTACTCTATTAGCTGAAGCAATCAAATTGAATGTTAAAAAGTTAAAAGCACAAGGAGCAAAGGGAAGATCGGCGTTAAGAAAGCATGCTAAAATTGGCGCTTTGTTAGCTGGAGAAGAATGCATGGAAGAGGGAAGAATTTTTGAATTTGCAGATAAATTAGTTGAAATCCTCGAACAGTGGACAAGATCTTTAAAATTAGATAAATTAAGTAAGTATGGAATAAAAGAAGTTGATATTGAAAAAATTGTTAAGAAAGCTAGCTTGAAAAACAATCCAGTTTCCTTAAATGCGAATGAAATTATGGAAATTATAAAAGAGAGACTTTAATTTTACCAAAATCGAATTATTTCTTACTTCTTAATTAAATCTAAAGCAAGTTTTATTAATTCTTTAACTTTTTCAAACTTTCCTGATTTGATTAAATCTATTTTTACAATCCAACTGCCCCCACAAGCGATAACATTCTCAAGATTAAGATATTTTACTAAAGAACTGTTATTTACCCCTCCAGTGGGTATGAATCTAACTTGTGGATAGGGTCCTGATAATGCTTTAAGCATCCGTTCTCCTCCAGAGATATCTGCTGGAAAAAACTTAAAAATATTTAAACCTCTCTCTAATCCCCATTCAATAAAAGTAGGGGAGTTCAATCCAGGGATAATAGGAATAGAATTTTCAATACAATAATCAACAATTGAGGGATTAAATCCCGGAGTAACAATAAAATGACTACCAGCATTTATAGCATCATGAATATGTTGAATAGTTAAAACTGTTCCAGCTCCAATTAATAATTCTGGTAATTCTTCAGAAATTTTCTTAATCGCTTCCGCAGCTATAGCAGTTCGAAAAGTAATTTCAATCACTGGTAATCCAGCGTCAATAAGAGTTTTTCCTAAAGGAATAACATCTTCTATTTTGTCGATAACTGTTACGGGAACGATTTTATACCTTTCAATTTTTTTAAAAACATCCATTTTTCTGTATTTAATTTCTATTAATTTGAATTCTACCTATTATACATTGCTATTAATAATATAAATTCAGTTTTTAGATATAAATACTTTCTTTATACATTAATATATCCTCTTTCAGTCGTTTTAATAAAGATAATTCTAAAAAAAGCGATGTTAGTGGACCAGAAGGGGTTTCATGCATAAATATTTTTATTTCCTATGATTTCTACTCCCAGTTTGGATTATTGATTATTTTAGGTTTACCCCTTTCTTCTATTATCAATTTTCTAAATCCTTTAATCTCTATAGTCTTATAATCATGCCCAGCATCAGCCCGACATGAATAAAATGAAATTAGGGGTTCATTCTTAGAAACATTAATGCATCTATGAGCAAATCTTGGAGGAACATATACTGAAGTTCCAGGATTAATCTTCGCAATTAAAACTTCTCCTTCTGGATCTTCCATTAGAAGATATCCCTCTCCCCGTAAACAATAATAAACTTCCGAAGTATTTAATATTTGATGGAAATGCCCTTTATTCATAAAATATTCATTACCAACTTTTCCTGGATATAAGATTGTAGTTCCGTACAATAAATTCTCAGGGGTTGCGGGGATTTCAAGAATATAATATTCATATACAATAATATCATTAGATTCAACCTCTTTCCTAAAAGCTTTATTATCATAATATAATCTCTCCATATCTGATAACATCCGTTTAATCGAATGTAAATCAGAAGATTTCCCTGTATAAAGATCAAAATTAATAGAAAGTTGTTCTATATTCTCTCTTTTGTTCATTTCTTTATCATCCACCTTAGTTTATATTTTGAATGATTTAAGCAATTTTCATAATAAGATAAAATTAAATTTTTTTATATATCAAATTTTTCAATTAGGGTTAAGAATGCATTTTCTAAATTAGATTTACTTTTTATTCGAAATTCTTGCTTCTTTCATTTAAATTTCTTATTAAATTGCCTAATATCAGAAAAGAACCATAAAACTATAGTAGTTAGAATTCCAACCAAACAACATATAAAGAATAGAAAAATAATTCCTAATAGATCAGCTAAATATCCTGAGATTATGGTCGCGATAGGTGTGATAGATAAAGATAGAGCCCAATCAATTGAAATAATTCTCCCAATCTTATCTTTTGGGACTTTAATTTGCATTAAAGTGTAATAATTATTTAATAAATGAAATGAATGCTCCAAGTAATATTCCACAGTTTAGAAAAGAAATCACAAGAGCTAAATTTGATTCATCCCCATGATGAATTTTACTTATAAAAATAGGAAGTAAAACTTGAAAGGGATAATATATAAAAATATTGCACATGGCTAATATTATCAGAGACTTAAATCCTTTTATTTCAGAAATTAGATTAAAACCTTCCTTTAAGTCAGAAAAAAACGATTTTTTTGATTTAACATTTTTATTTTTTACTTCGGGAATAGTAATAATGACTAAGGGAATAACTGCAATAAAGAAGGTAATAATATCTAATAATATAACTTTGTTCACTGATAATACGGATAATAATAAAGTAGCGATGAGCGGTGAAATGAGTAAAATAAAACTATTCATGAAAAAATTAAGGGAATTCATTCTGCTTAAATGTTCTTGTGGAACCATAATTGGAATTAAAGCTTTCACTATAGGTATTTGAATAGATTGAAAAACACTTCTTAAGGCAGAAATAATTAAAATGATCCATATGAATTTGGAACCAAAGCTAAAAAACAAAAAGAGTAAAAGTGTTACCATAGCTTGGGAAAAATCGGAAATAAAAATCATTTTCTTTTTATTAAAACGATCCGAGATCACACCAGCAATTAAGGTAACTCCAATTTGAGGGATTAAATAAAAGAATGAACTAAGAGTAAGAAGTATAACACTACCTGTTTCATAGGTTATCCAAAGAACTATTATGAAACTTACAGTTGATGAACCTAAAATAGAAAGGGTTTGACCAAAAAGAAAAAACAGGTATTGCTTACAATTTTGTTTTAAAATAACATTTTCGTTAAAGTTATTAGGTTTTAATTCCGAAGTCTCCATACGATTAATTAAGAGGGTGATTATTTCTTATTCTCTTATTTAGAAAAAAATAATTAAAGTCCCCCAATTTAAATAAAATTAAATTTTCCCATATTTGTTCTTGTTATTTATTCATTTATTTTACTTTCCTTATATTTCTTGGATCTTTATCTTTGATTTTAATTCACTTATCAAGCCTTTTGGACCAGATTGAGTTCCTTCCATTGAAACATTTGTGTCTGCCCTTGTTGTTGCTAACTATAATGCTTCAATGAAGGTTTGTTTTGAGAAAGAGAGAATTCCAAACCTCCAACCATGGTATCTCCAGCACTGAATGAACTTTTATTTTCAACATCCACGGATTCATTTACATAACTTTCACTTTTTTCAATGAATATAGCTCCTTTATCTCCTTAGAAACTATAATATTTTTAGGATCATCTATAATTAGTTCTTTTGCTGAATTTATTATACTACTAAAGTTATTTCCTGTCAATCTTTGAAATTCTTGAATATTTGGGTTTTTTTATATATGGTTTTGCTTTTAAAGCTTCTTTAAGTAAAAGACTATCTGCATCCAATATTACTCTTGTATTTTAAGGCACTAACTGAATTAATTCTCGATAAATTGCAATGGGTAAATTTGTGGGAAGACTTCCAGAGATAACTAAAAAATCATTTTTTTAATTTGCTTTTAAAGGATATTCTTTAAAGTGTTAATTTCTTCATGTTTTATGTTAGGTCCATTTTCATTAAGTTCTGTCACATTCTTTGTTATTCTATCAACAAATTTTATATTATTTCTCGTATTTTCTTATATATCAATAAAGGATTCCATTATTCCCATTTTTTTGATTTCTTTAAGAATAAAATCTCCATTACATCCCCTAAGGGATCCTAAGGTGATAGAATGTCCTCCTAAAACCTTAATAACTTTAGAAAAATTGACATCTTTGCCACTTGCGTCTAAACAACTAGAATTTATTTTATTTAAACGCCTAACCTTCAAATTTATTATTTCTAATGTTTTGTCAATAGCAGGATTTAATGTGAGAGCATAAATCATATTTTAATTTTCATCTCCAGCAATTTTTAAGAGTATTTTTTTCTCTCTATTGGTTTACCATTTTTTCTAAAGGATCGAGATCTACTATAACTCTATTTTTCAGCTTCAATTAAATCTGGAGTATTAGTTCTATTTTCAATTGATCTTTCATTAATTCCAATAAATATCTTATTGATAAATAGAGTATTAAGTGATGATATTGTTAGTAGCCAACAAGTATCTCAATAATGTAAGATTTGTCAAAATTTATTTTTAATGATTAAATTATTATTGAATTACTAGATTAGACAAAAAGTTAAATACATTAAGAGTAATATATAAATGTTATTTACTTAATCCTTATATTAGGAAATAAATTGTTATCTAGATTGTTTTTCATGGATGAAAATTTTTATGAATAAAATAAAAATGGAAATTCTTCCTAATGATGATTTCCCAATCGTGGGAATAGGTGCTTCTGCAGGTGGATTAAAGGAATTTGAAGTATTTTTGAGTAATTTCTCACCTGAATTCCCTATATCTCTTATCTTAGTCCAACATCTTGATCCAACTTCTGAGAGTAATCTTAGAAATATTTTGAGAAATTATACTTCATTTAATATATATCAAGCAGAAAATGATGTTAAAATTCAAAAAAATACGATTTATGTAATTCCTCCAAATAAAAAAATACTGGTGAAAAATAAAAAAATCTTTATTGAAGATTTTGATGTGGATAAGGTAAAAAGACTTACTATTGATTATTTATTCCGATCACTTGCGGAAGATTTGAAGGAAAAATCTATAGGGATCCTCTTATCTGGAACTGGAACCGATGGAACTTTAGGACTCAGAAAGATCAAAGGTGAAGGAGGAATGGCTATGGTTCAAGATCCTGATACAACACGATATAATGGCATGTTAGAGAGTGCTATTAATAATATTGTAGTAGATTATATTCTACCAACTGAAATTATGCCAGAAAAATTGATTGAATACATTAAAACTATCTATGGTAAACTTGAGAAACACAGAGAATTTTCCGAAAAAAATATTCAAGAACCTTTAGATAAAATTTTTGATATTATTAGATCATATATGGGGCATGAATTTTCTGCCTATAAAAATACAACAATTTTACGAAGAATAGAAAGACGAATGACAGTGAACCAAATAAATTCTTTAGATAATTACATTAAATATCTAATTGTTAATGAGGATGAAATATACAAGCTCTCTCATGAGCTACTTATAGGAGTCACTGGATTCTTTCGTGATCAAGAAACTTTTGGAGCATTTGAAAAGAAAGTTGTTCCACAAC
>JARRLT010000099.1:0-16102 GCA_037386725.1 Promethearchaeota archaeon | reverse complement strand
GAAAAAGGTGATTCCCGATCCAATGATCCATAGATAAATTCCTCTCTTCGGTTGCTTAAATTTTATAAAGGGCCAGTACATAGTTCCAGCATTCCAGAGTACTCCAAAAGAAAAACTAGATGCTCCTAATGTAGCGAAGATTGAAGCACTTACATAAAATGCAATATCTCTATTAAAAATTCCTAGCAGATGACTATAGAAATAATGGAAAAATGGAAGAATCCCAAATATTAGGACTATTATTATTAAGAGATTTATGAGAGTCCCAATTAATCCAATCTTCCAAATTTTATCAAGTTTATTAAAAAGTGGCCAATTTTCAAACCAACTTGCCCAAATAACAGCCATTAACCCAAAATTACCAAAAAGATTTGCGAAAATGACCATGTTAGCAGAATGGAATCTTGGGTCAAAAAATATCCACCATGAAACTAAACTAATGAGTAATATAGTTAAGAATGAATAAATTCCTACCTTAGGTTGTTTAAATCTTGGAATGACAACCACAGGGGCTTCCTCATAGAGCGGAATTTCAACTTTCTTTTTAGAAGAATTCATATTATCATATTTACAAACTTTTAACGAGATATCTAAAATCTAAGTTAAATTAACCATTTTATGCTTAATTACATAACAATTAAGCATTATAAATATCATTTTATTAAATTACAGTTTTTCAATTTATAAATTTTCGGTTTCTATTCAATGGTGAATCTACTAAGTAGAATTAGTATATTTGGTATAGTTAAAAAGTAATCCCTATGAGGGATATACATAAACTGATTTTAATAAATATTAACTAAATATAATCATCAATAGTTTTTTGAGTTTTTATAAATTCAATTAATTTGCTACTATTCTGCCAATATTTTAAATCTAATATTAAATCTTTTGTCATTTCTTCCAAAGCTTGATTAAAATTGTCTACTTTAATCGGGTCTGAAAACAACATGGCACTTTTTACTGTTTCTCTTATTACCCATACTCCAAGAGGAACTGTATAACCACTCGAGACCTCTCTAAATACCAAAATCCTTGCCTGTCTTTTGATTTGATATAAATACTCACAAATTGATTTTCTCGCGGCATAATAGGCACCAGTAATATTACTAGCATATGATTTTCTCCCTCTGTAAAACTCATAATCCGTCATTATCTGAGGTTTTACTTCTTTTGCTTTTCCATTGATTGAGATATTCCAAAGAGAGTTTGGTGCCCACACTTCATTCATTTCGAAAGCAAATTTACCTGGAAAAAGAAGAATTTTAAAATGATTGGAAAGATATTCTCCTTCAAAAATTCTATAATCATTAATTTCAGGAAATTTCTTTATTTCTTCTATTAGTCTTTTGGAAAGAATATCATCCACTGCTGTAATTGTCCATCGAGTAGGAACTAATTTTCTCCTTTTTTGTTCTCCTAGCAAACCTGCAGAAAAAACTCTTTGAATTGTAGATAAGGGAACTTTTCCTTCCATATAAAGATACTCCGAAATAGCTTCTTGTGCTTTTAAATCGGTATCTGAAACACAATATTCCACTTTAGGATGAATCTTCACATTTTCATCAATTTTGATTTTTTCTGTATATCCTGAAGGACCAATAGGTAAAGCATGGTTATCTAATGTCATTCTTAAACTAATTTTTTGCAATCTTGTTTCAGTATCTACTGGTCTAGCTGCCATAGAGAGCAATTGGGATCGTTCTAATAAACGTTGTTCTTTAAGAGAAGGTGTATTTTTTAATTGATTTTTTCCCGTATATACATTAACACGAAAATTGTTTCTAACCAGACTACTACGATATTTTATAATATCTACCATCTTTCTACCATACCATAATTCTGGTGCATCAAGAAGGTGAGGATCCGATAATCTGAGTTTTAAACTCTTTTCAAATTCATTAAAAGGAACTAATGGGCCTATAGAAACTTTAGGATAATTGAAACGTCCTACAAAAAAGCCTGGAGGGCTCGCGCCAAATAATTCAATATCTCTTCTTGATTTAATCGAATCATAGGGTAAAATTGATTTAAGTATAGAAGTTTTTAAAAGAATTGGACAAGTAGGTTTTCCACATAATAATCTTGCTCCTTTGCATCGAAGGCAAATGTTTTGTTCTGTCGGGGGTCTTACCAAGATAGCCACTTATCCAAAATAAGTCGATTTTTAATATAAAAGATGATTTCTAATTATTAAAATGTAGAAGAGTATTAATTTTTAATATTTATTAAAGATATAATAATTCATCGCAAGAGTTTTGAATATCAAATCTAATTTTTTTAGATTTACATAACGTGAGATCCTAAAATTGGAATGAAAAATCAGATTTCAACGAAAATTTAATGAAATATTAGGGGTAGCTAACAATAACTCTTCTTGAGCATTTAAAATTTTCAACACCCTCAAAAATGGTAGAATCAACGTGTTTATGGATTCTTAATGAGGATTTCAATTATTTTCTGAATTAGTTTTTATTTTTATTTAAATTTCCTTTCCTTTCAAATCTAAATAATTTTGAGGATGATTTATATTAAATATAGAGTTCTACAAATTATTTGATATTAATTTTAGCATCGTATATAAGCTTATTACAATTAAGAGAAGAGTTAATAACAAATGACCCTTTACAAGTATTTAGGTATTGATATGGAAGATGAAAATAGTCTATGGATAAATAGAATTTATGAAGAATGTAGTGGATGTAGAAGATGCGAGATTGCGTGTTCTCTATATCACGAGGGAAAAATCTGGCCAGAAGCTTCAAGGGTTAGAATTTTTATGTTTGTCCCAGGAGTTGAAATACCTCATCTTTGCTTTCAATGTAATGATTACCCATGTGTTGATACTTGTCCAGAGGAGGCTCTATCTATAGATGATCAAACAGGAGCTGTAATTACTGATCAATCGAAATGTACCGCATGTGGAACGTGTATTAATGTTTGCCCTGGAAAAGTACCACATCTACATCCTCAAGATGATTATATATTGATTTGCGATTTATGTGGTGGAGAACCGAAATGTATAGCTGCTTGTGAAGAAGGTAAGTGGAATACTCTGATTCTCTTAAGGAATCAAGAAGTAGATACAGAAAAAGTACCAGCAAAAACTCCTCAGAAACTTGCATATGAAACTGCAAGAAAAATATTAGGTGAAAAAGCAACTGAAGAGGTGTATGAATGGTGAATGGCTATGCAGGAAAGTTTCTGGAAATAGATTTAACAAATAAGAAAGTTAAAAAAATTACATTTTCAGATAAAATTCTTCAAGATTATATTGGAGGAAGGGGTTTAGGAGTAAAGATATTGTGGGATAGGCTTGGAAATAAGTGGGAAACGATTGATCCGCTAGGGCCTGAAAATATTTTACTCATGCTTACTGGCCCTTTTACGGGATATTTTCTTGGTGCTAGAATTTGCGTAACTGGAAAATCTCCTCAAGGAAATGGAATTATAGGATCAACAGTCGCGGGAGAATTTGGTGTGGAACTGAAATCTGCAGGTTATGATGGAATAATTTTTACAGGAAAGGCTGAAAAACCAAGTTACATATTTATTTGTGATGATCACATAGAGATTAAAGATGCTTCACATATATGGGGGAAAACCAGTAGAGAATCTATGCGTTACCTCATAAAAGATTCGATTAATGATATTAGAAAGATTTATCCTAATTATGGGGAGGTTAAGGAACCTTCAGTTCTTTATATAGGTCCCGCTGGAGAAAATAAATCTAGGGTAGCTGCTGTAGAAGCAAAATATTCACATGCTGCAGGCTATGGAGGATACGGAGGTGTAATGGGTTCTAAAAACCTAAAAGCTGTGGTTGTAAAAGGTTTTGGTCCCTTACCAGATGTGAATAATCAAGGTAAAATGCTTGAGTTATCGAAAGAATTTTCGGATAATTGTTTTGAGGTAGAATTTTTTAGACGTTGGGGTACAGGAGGGGGAGGATATGCATTTGGTGCTGACTCAAGTTCAGAGCCAGTTAGAAATTGGCAAGAAGAATGGCATAATGAGGAAAGTTATAAAGGTGTAGAATTCGACAAACATTGGGTAAAAAAATACTGGGGAGATTATGGTTGTCCCGTTACGTGCCTAAAGTTAGCGGTGTTAAAAGATGGAAAATACGCCGGGGCAATTTGTGATAATCCTGATTATGAACTTGAGGCATTCTTAGGGCCAAATTTAGGTATTTTTTCACCGGAACAAAATATTTATCTATCATATCTAATAGAAGAATTAGGATTCTGTGGTATTCAAGGTGGTGCAATTTTGGGCTTTACTGGAGAGTTATTCCAAAGAGGCATCCTTTCAAAAGAAGATTTAGGAGGAATTAATCTTGAATGGGGAAATGTGGATGCATTCGCTGAGTTAGCCAGAAAAATTGCCTTTAGAGAAGGTATTGGGGATATATTAGCAGAAGGTTTATATCGGGCAGCTTTGAAACTTGAAGAAATGAAAAAAACGCAAGTTCTCAAATACGCAATTCATCTTAAAGGTATGGCAATCGGAGCTCACGGCCTTAAGAGTGGCGAGGACATGGTTACACAAACTCCTATTGGATATAGTGTATCAGTTCAAGCAGGAGACCATACATCATCAGCTTCTCTTCCTATTGATGAAGAAGGAAGTGAATTATACTCAATCCTGAGCGATTCTGGAGTATATTGTAATTTTACCACCTTTAACTTAGATTTTGATCAAATTGCAAGTTTCTATCAAGCAGTTACAGGTTGGGAATTACCAAACGAAAAATGGTTCTATGAAAAAGGTTTGAGAATTTTACAATTACAGAGAGCGGTGTCACTAATTGGGGGACCGGATGCTGAATGGAGATCAAAACAAGATGATACTCTACCGTCTAGATTTTGGGAACCTCTTCCAACGGGACCGTACAAAGGGGAATCGATAGACAAAAATCTATTCGAAAAATTAAAATCAGAATATTACACAGCAGTCAGTTGGAACGACGAAGGTGTACCCACCTCTGAAATATTGCAAAAGCTGGAGTTAAAAGACGTTGAATTGAAGCTTAAACAAATGGATTTGCTATAACTTCAAAATTCAGTTTTAAATTTCAATGAAAATTTAATATAAAATTAGATCATTTAAATCTTTGATTATCTCTTGAATTTTAATTATCTCTTCTTTATCTGTCTTTATCACTGTTTTTATGGCGCATCCTAAAAGATAGATTGCCGTATTTAATTATTTCGTATATTAATATACTCAAGAATGAATAAATTAAGATCTGTTTTTGGCTATTGTTTTTTGTTTTAAATTCTCATATCCGAAGATATTAAAATCACATTCCTTGATACAAACTGAACATCCATAATTCTCTACAAAATATGGAAAGCATTTTTTCACATCAATACAAGTTCGAATTCCTCCTTGCTTTTCAATCTTATTTTCCAAAATCGCCGAAGAAGGACATTTTTTGATACATCGCCCACAAGATTGACACCATAGATCGATCCAACTATGTTCATTAGTAGTACTAAAAGGTAAATTTTGAATATTTGTAAACACAGCTGCTATTCGAACTCGAGGTCCAAATTTAGGTGTAATTATCATACCATGGCGTCCTTGCCAGCCTAAACCCGCTTGCATTGCTAATGGAGGAGTTAATACAGCTCCACCGAGAGGATGAACAGGGTGGGCTCCATATCCTTTGGTTCTAAGATAATTAGCAAGTTTAATTGTAATATACCCCAAATCACGATATGTTTTATGTACTTCAATATATGAAGCAAGACTTGGGGAACTATTTATTTTTTCTTTATCCATTTCTTTTACCAGAACTATTGTGTTCTCATATAAAACTGCTTTATTTCTAAAAATTAAAGCTGGAGGTAGTTTAGTATACCCTATCATTCCAATGTCTAATGAATGGCAACATTTTTCCATATTTTTAAGATCTTCGGTATTAATTGACGATTTTGGATTGATTGGATTACTTTCTAAACCTTTAAAACTCTTTGAGATTCCTCGTAAACTTCCAAAAATTATCGGAAGAACTTTTAGCTGGAAAAAAGTAGTATCACCTCCCATTTCTACATACTTAATTGCTTCAAGAGGGATTTCAAATCGATCGGGGGAATCTGAATTGAATTTAATTGTATTTGCTTTTTCAACTATGGAATTTTCACGATCAACGATATTTTGATACCTAGGTTTTGCAATTTTAGTTAAGAAAGCTTTTTTAAGTTTATAGTCAATATTCATTAGTTATCCAGTTTTTAATGGTTCAAGAAGTTTAATTAACTAAATCCTAAATTTCATAAATATTTTAGCTTCATACATTACGTTTGACTTCTTATTTTAAATTTGAAAGAATAAAAAATAACCAACAATATATAAGTTTTAGTAGAATTAAATTTAAGATTTATATTTCTAATTTCCAACTTTTTTTAAAAAATTTATGACATTTTCGGCTATTTTCTTCCCTTGGGCAACTGAATTAACAACACTCTTGGATCCACTAACACAATCACCACCAGCTAGGATTTTAGGAACAGATGTGAAGAATTTTTCATTTACTATAAAAGTATTTCTTTCAGAGATTTTAAATTCATTTTTATTGAAGCCTATTAAGTCTGGTTCTTGCCCTATTGCTTCAAGAATATAATCTGCTTCCACTTTAAATTCTGATCCCTCAATTGGAACTGGTTTTGGACGATTAGTTAAATCAATCTCTCCTAATTCCATCTTTTGGCAAACCGTTCCTTGATAATCCCCTTCTTTTTCTTCGCAAATGAATTCCTTCGGATTTGTTAGAAATTGAATTTGAATACCCTCATCTTCAGTATCCTTAACTTCTTGTTTCCCTGCTGGCATTTGCTTTTTCTTCCTTCTATATAGAATTGTTGGTAGTCCTCCTAACCGTTTAATTACCCTTGCCGTATCTGTAGCAGTACTTCCTCCACCTACCACAGCCACTTTTTTATCTTGAAAATTAGGGATCTTTTTATTTAAATGAAAATCTTTCAGAAATTCAATAGCTTGAAGTATTATTTCTGAATCTTCTCCCGGGAGTTTCATCCATCTTGGTTTCTCCGATCCAATGCCTATCACGATTAAATGATAACCCAACTCAAAAATTGCCTCATAATTGAAAACTTCATCAATTTTTTTATTTTCAACGATTTTTATCCCTAAACTTTTTATATTCTTAATTTCATCATTTAAAACATTGCGGGGTAAACGAAATTCAGGAATTTCTGTAACCATCATACCTCCAATTATATTTAACTTTTCAAATAATGTAACTTCGGCACCCAATTTTCTTAAAAAATAAGCAACAGTTAAACCTAAAGGACCAGCCCCAATAATCGCAATTTTATATTTATTATCAGGTAAACATTCAAAATAAGAGAATGGGGGTTCAAAATTATCTACTAAATATCGTTTTATCATAGGAATTTGAATTGGATCGCCTTTTATTCCTGCAGTACAATGTAATTGACAATATCCAGGGCATACTCTTTCTACACTTCTTGGAAATGGATAATGTCCATAAATTATTTGGAGTGCTTTATCAATATCTTCATTTAAAATAGAAGCAATAATTTCACGGGAATTACAATCAGTAGGGCAATATTCCATGCAAGGAGGGGGTTTAATTTTTGGATCTTTACTTTTAAAGCACTGGTAACACCTTTCGCATTCTTTTTTAACCTCATCTAAATTATGATACCCCAAATTTACTTCATTAAAATTATCTAATCGTTCTTTTATCGATAAATAATGAGTTTTAACTGCTTCTTTACTCTTAACCATTTTTAGTATACCAAATTATTCTCTTAATCTAATCTTTAATCAAAGGTATAAAATTCTGATGATTATGAAATATAAAATGTGTAATATCTAAAATTAAATTCTCTAATAGAAAAAAATAGAGTGTTTCTCAAAACCAATTTTATACTTGATCTATAAAGATGATTCCAAAATCGTTCTTCATTCTTATAAAATAGGTAAATATTTCTGAAGTTTTTCTTTAATTATATTTAGTCATTTTTAATGTTAATTTGAGGGATTAATTTTGGACAATAATGATACTAAAGATACTGAAAA
The DNA here is from genome assembly GCA_037386725.1 of Promethearchaeota archaeon. Taxonomy (GTDB): domain Archaea; phylum Asgardarchaeota; class Lokiarchaeia; order Sigyniarchaeales; family SOKP01; genus JARRLT01. Next base: position 8,026 of record JARRLT010000099.1, on the reverse strand, counting down.
TATAAAAGATAAAAAAGAGAATGAAGATCCATATCAATTAAAAATATGTCCAACCGATTTGTATGGAGATAAACTAATCAAAATCTTGGAAGAAGAATTTGAAAAGGAAAAAAAGAAAAAAGTTAATTTGGTTTAATATGCCATTAAAATCAAAATAAAACCGACCATTATCACTGTACCAGCGACTCCAATAAAATTGACCCACGTGAAGATTACAAATCCAGAGATTAATATAATCCACCATACATAAGGAACCTTAACGTCTACTTGTTGTTGGAGAGATAGTAGAATTATAACTGCAAATATAATTCCAAAAATGCCAGCAACAACATTAGAAGGATCTGTTGAAATTATTAACATAATTGATTCATAGATAGCAATACATGCTCCAATTAAAACAACTATTTTAGATTCAACATACGTTTTCTTTTCACTGAGTAATTCTAAGAGAAAGGCAATAAGAATAAGAGTTGCGCTTAGGTAAGTTTTAGTAAAAAATATTGCTAACACAAGTAAAACTGCTCCGATTACAAGCAAAATGATCCATCGATAAGGGATTTTGAATTTTGGTAGATTTATTATGTTCAAAGAAAAAAAGATCAATGCTGCAAATACAGCCCATAAGACACCAAACAGAATAGAACCTAAATCTGTTTTTTGAAATAAAATTACAGCTTCACGAATTAATACTAAAATTCCTACTAAAGATACTACTTTTGAAGCTGTAATTCCAAGAGATGTTTTTTCACCCATTTAAATCACCATTATATTATATTTTTGTATTTTATTTTTTAAAAAAATGTTAAAAACTACAAAAGATGCATAAAAAATTAGATTTGTTCATATAAATGGTTTTCTTTTATTCTTATTGATTTAAAAATAAACCGATATTTTAAGTTCTATATAAAGGCATTTATGATTATTGATCAATTCTATGAAATAAATTTAAAAGGACCCAGAATTGGAAAAATTGTGTTCTTTAATGAAAGATAAATTTTTAAAGAATAAAATTATGGAGAAAATCATAGAAATTCTTATTCTACTAAGGACTCTAATTTGAAATCTTCAGTTAATTCTAATTTCTGATACTCAAAATAATCCTTATATAATTCAGTATACTTTCCTCCTTGATTTAGGAGAGATTTATGATCACCTTCTTCTATTATTTTGCCTTTGTCCATTACAATTATTCTGTCTGCATTAACTACAGTGGATAATCTATGTGCAATTATGATTGAAGTACGATTTTTTAATAAAATATCAAGTGCTTCTTGTATAATCGCTTCTGTGTAAGCGTCAACGCTTGAGGTCGCTTCATCGAGGATCAAAATATTAGGGTTCGACAAAACAGCTCTCGCAAAACTTATAAGTTGTTTCTGACCAGTAGAAAGCCCCTTCCCTCTTTCACCAACTTTTGTTTGAATTCCATTTGGTAAATATTTAATTAATTCTTCAGCATGAACTGTATTTATTGCATTCCAAATTTCTTCTTCAGTTGCATCTTGTTTACCATAACGAATATTTTCTTCAATTGTACCAGAAAAAAGAAAAACATCTTGATGAACAATACTGATGTTTTTTCTTAATGAATTTAGATCAATTGATCTAATATCTTTACCATCAATCTCAATTTCACCTCCTTGAAATTCATAGAAGCGTGGAAGCAAAGATATTAACGAGGTCTTACCAGCTCCAGTCTTCCCAACTATAGCCAACTTTTCTCCTTGATGAATTTTTAGGTTAAGATTTTTGAATATCCAATCATTGTCTTTATATTTAAAGTCTACATGTTTGAAAACAATGTCTCCCCCAAAATTGTTCGTTTTTATAGTACTATCTTTTTGTTGGACTTGAGGTTCAGAATCCAGAATCTCAAGAATTCTTTCATAAGCGGCCATCCCGGTACTTAACTGAGGAAAGAAAAGAGCAATAACCATTACTGGACGAAAGAATTTTTGTAGATAGAGAATAAATATGAGAATTAAACCAGGACTTATAAGATTTTGAATGCTAAATTGGGTGGCCATAAATAGAATAATAACTAATGTAATTGACGTTATCACTTCAAGTAGTGGTCTCCACATATGGGTTGCTGCGGTTAATTTGAAAGCTGAATTAAAATATCCTTTGTTTGTATCTTCGAATTCACTTGACACTTTCGATTCTTGACCGTAGGCTTTACATACATGTATTCCCTCAATTAATTCAATCATAGATTTATTTACATTTTCTATAGACTTTCTGTAGGACTTTCCCATCCTTCTTGCTAATTTTCTGAGAGAAATCATTAAAAGTAAAAAGATTTGCTATAGTGTCAGAAATTAAAGTAGTAGTATCACCAAAATCTAAAGCATCATTTAAAACTCTTGTATTTAATTCCCCACTCTGATAATTATCAAAAAATTTCATGTCTTGTTTTTGAAATTTGTTAAAAATATCCATACGAAGTTTTTCAAGAAAAAAAGGAACAAATTTCCCTAACTCTTGCCTTCTTAGATAAAACATTATCCAAATTACACCATAAATTAATAAGTAAATAATAGCCAAGGATATTATTAGAAAAATGTTACGAATCCCCTGAGTTAATTCATCAACTATAAATCCTACGATCAAGGGACTAAAAATTTCAACTAAAGTTGAAATAAGAATGATTATTGAAATGATAATAAGATTCCTTTTATAAGGGGTAATTCTCTTCAAATATCTAACAAAAAGTTCCCAATCTGAATATCTTCTCTTCTTTTTGTTCTCAGATATTCCCGAATAAATGTCTAATCACCAACTCCTATTTCTAATTCCATTTCTGGAAGATTTATATGTTTTCCAAAAATCCTTCTATAATCCACTGAAGATCTTATTAATTCTTCATGTGTACCTTCCGCAACAATCTGACCTTTTCTTAACACTAAAATTTTATCTGAGTTTATAATAGTCTTTAATCGGTGTGTTATAATGATTGTAGTTCTTTCCTTCAAAACATTATTTATCGCTTTTCCAATCTTTTTTTCTGTTTCACTATCTACCGCTGAAACAGAATCATCTAAAATAATTATTTCTGGATCAGTCAGGAGAGCCCGTGCAATTGAAACCCGTTGTTTTTCTCCCCCTGATAATCTTGTTCCTCTCTCTCCCACAATTGTATCATACCCTTTTTGAAGATTTTTAACAAAATCATCTACTTGGGCAAGCTTAGAAGCATGTAATATTTCTTTATTTGAAGCTTCTGGTTTTCCAAATCGAATATTTTCTTTAATAGAGCGAGGGAATAAATAAGTATCTTGTTCAACATACCCAATATGCTTCCTTAGAACTTCGGGTTCAAATGTATTAATATCTTTACCATCTAATAGGATCTCCCCCTTTTGAGGTTTATATAATGATAAAATTAATTTAGCAAGAGTGCTTTTACCACATCCAGTAGGACCTACGAGAGATATTTTCTCTTTTGGTTTAATTTTAAATGATAAGTTATTCAAGACATTTGGATAATTCTCACTTGAGTTTCCATAAGAAAAACTAACATTTTTAAATATAATTTCTCCATTAAATCTGTTGGGCACATTTTCTAAATTTTCTCCTACTCCTTCACTCTTTTCCTTAGATAAATTCCGAAATACCCTCCTACATGCAGCAAAACCTATCATCATATCTTTAGTAGCCCAGTAAAGAGTATTGGTTGGATCAATTAAAGTGGCTAAAATTAGATTGATCGAAACTAATGTACCTATGCTTAACATATTTTGGGCGACCAAATAACAACTAATAATAAACATTGTTCCAATAGTTATATACAGAACTAACATAGGGTAATATTTCGACTGTACATTGTTTTCTCCGATCCAAACATCTCTAAATGCATTGACTGCTTTATGAAATTTCTTTCTTTCTTTTTTTATAGCAACAAATGTCTTAACGACAGATGCTCCTGTAATATTATCTTGTAATACAACAGATAAATCAGAATGTTTCTGCACTTTTGCTGCTACATATGGAGCGATGCTCTTACGATAGTATAAAATTGTGTATATATAGATAATAACAAACGGAATGAGAATTAATCCTAAAATTAAATTAAGGAGATCTATTAAAAAAATTGTCACGATTAGTGCGTAGACAAAGGGATACACATAAAAACTTCCATGAGAAATCATTGCATTAACAGTCCTTAAATCATTTGTAGCTAAAGCTTGTAAATCTCCAACTTTAGCATTGTCATGAAATTTTAAAGATTTATATTGAATTATGTCAAAAAATTCTTTTCGCATGTTTTTTTCTGTTGTAAGACCCAAATAGTGGCCAGTTATCATTGAAATATAATCCATAGCAGTTGTAGAAAAATACAAAGTAAGTATTATCAGCAATAACGTGATTAATTTTGTAACTTGTGATGTAGCTATTATGTTATTGATAAAATCACCAATTATTATTGGAATAAATGTTTTCATTACAGTCATAACAACAATTGAACCAATAACTGCAATAAATACTGGCCAATTTTTGAATAAATGAGTTGATAACCAACTTTTATAACTTTTATAAGATTTATATCTTGATTCCATTGTAAAGATTAAGATTTTTTTGAATGAAAAAATTTCATTAGAAATATGATATGACTAAGTGACTATTTCTAAATAATAAAATTAATGAATTATTAAATTATGAAAATTACTAAAATCATAAAAATTTAGTGAAAGGACCTTATGACTTCAGTGTCTAATTTTAACAACAAAATATTCATTGATCCTTTCTTCTATGCTTGAGAGAGGAGATTAATTAAAGCTCGGGGTATTTCTTTATAATCATTTACAGCATAAAATTTTCCTTTTCCAACTTTCGCTAATTCTCTACAAGTATCTATCCCTCTTTCTGCATCATTTTCAGCAGGCATACCAATAACATGTAATGTGGAAAACTTTTTCGCAAATTCGATTGGATCCTCGCCCCTATTATAATTTCCATCTGATATCAATATTCCAAACTTGTTCTTATTTCGAGATTGCTTTACTTTTTCCAACTGTTTTAATCCTTTCTCCAAACCTATAGAAATGTTTGTGAACCCCGCGGCTTCAGAATCTAAAATGTCATCTACAATCTTAATAGTAGATTTTTCTTCCTTTATTCCTTTTAGAGTCATTGCTGTTGAGTTGAATAAAACAATAGAGAAATGCTCTCTTTCCATATGATAAGCCAAAACAGAGGTAGTGAGAGCCGCATTGAGTAATAATCTACCATACATGCTACCTGATGTATCTAAAATCAAAACAATATTACGTTTTTGTCTCTTTCGTTTTATTCCGTAAATATCATCATAAGTTAAGGTTTTACTATGGATTTTGAGTGGATTATGTTGTATAGTGGCATCTATATCAAACTCTGGCATTCCAATATGGTAATAGGGGATAATTTTTTTCTGATATCCTCGAATTCCTCTACTTGAAATCTTTAAAGCAGTTTTAATAATACTTTCACGAGCAAGTCTTCTAAAAATTTTTCTATATTTCTCTGAAATAGGACGCCGGATGAAGAAGTACAATTCTGGCATAACCATATTAGTTTCTTTTGCCTTTTCAGAAAAGAATTTTACTCCTTTTTCACAATCTAAGGCATCGGTAGCGGCATATACATTAGATTTAATTAAACCTCTAATCGCTTCTAAATTTTTGTATTCAATAGCTAAATAAGTCGCTTCTTTAACTTCTTTATAATCTAAAGTTGAAGCCAAACGATAATAAGATTCCGGTCTTTTTTTCCTCTTACGAATTATCTCCAAATTAAGAATATCTTTATCAGGTGGACGATCTGCTAATCTTACATGTAATCTCTCTTTTTTCTCCTTCTCTTTGGTAAATTCCTCTGAGAAATCATCGATTATTGAAAATCCGTTTTGTTAAGAACTGCAATTACGATGTCCTTAATTATTTCTTTTTTTGATTTTGCAGTATCATCTTCTAATTCGATTTTATTATACAAAGCCATTATCGCTGATTCTATCCATCTTTTAGAACTTTCAATGTTTTGAGATTGCATTAAAGCTGCTAAATCAATTGCACCTCTTATCGAAGACCCACGTCTTATATATGTGCTATCTCTTGTTCGTTGGATTATACGTTGAGAGATATATGCAATTTTTTCAGCATCATCTCCCTTAATATTTGCATTTTGAATAATAATTAATTGTTCTTCTTTTGGAGATTGATAGTCTAATTCTATCCATACAAAACGATCCTTTATCGCTTCTCCTAAAGCAGTAACCCCAATATGTGCTGTAGGATTCAACGTAGCAATGGTAAAAAAACTATTTTCTGCATGGATGGTTTTAAGCTTAGGGATTTCAATAATATTTTCATCTAAAGCAGTTAATAGAGTATTTTGAGTGCTTTCAGGCATCCGATTAATTTCATTTATAAAAAGGCATCCCCCATTAACCATGGCTGAGGCTAGGGGCCCGTATGTATATGTATCCTCATTATATCCCTTAGAGATAACGAGAGGTGGATCCCAATAGCCAACTAAATTATGAGGAAGGGTTTCTTCACTACAATCAATTCGAAAAAAGTTTGTGTCAAAATACGATGATACAGCTTTAGCTAATGTTGTTTTTCCTACTCCAACATCTCCTTCAAGTAATATGTTTTTATTTACTTTCCGCGCGAGTAATATTTTCTGTAATTCATGTGTTCTTCCAATGAGATTAAACTTTTCTTGAATTTCTTTTACGATCTCTAAGGCTTTAACCATAATATAGATAAATTAGGATTTCTAAAAAATTTATTTAGATAATAGTTATTAAAATAGATGCTTTAACAATGAATGAGAATGATCTCTCTTCAAAACTCTCTTAATACTTTTCCTCATCCATTCTTTGATTTAATAAAGAAAAAAAGGGTTGATCGAGATTTTTTCAATTTCTCTAAAAATTTTATGGAAATACTTTAACAAATACCTCTTCTCCCTTTTTAAGGCCTTCTTGTTCCGGTGAAATCTCTATAATCCCATCTGCTTGAACTAATGAACTTATCACTCCAGAACCTTTCAAACGAACTGAATAAGATACAATTTCATCATTTTCTTTTTTGCATCTAACTCTTAAATAATGAATATATCCCATTTTCGATACTGGAACATCTTGAGCCATTTTTGCTTTAATTTCCACTCTTGGATCAATCCTTTTAGATCCCATCATCCTTCTTATCAAAGGTCCAACAAATTTTAAAAATCCAACATAAGAAGCGACTGGTGTGCCAGGAAGGCAAATTACTATTTTTTTACTTATTAATCCTAATAAAATTGGTTCTCCCGGTCTCATAGCTACACCATGAACAAGAATCACTCCCTCCTCTTTTATAATTTGAGGTAATAAGTCTTTAGTTCCTACGGAAGTACCTCCAGTAAATACAACTAAGTCTGTTTTAAGTAAAGAATCCCTCAATTTGGCAACAATTAAATCCTTCTCATCTTTCAATGTCAAGCATTCTTTAGGAGAACCTCCATATGTTCTTACTAAATTTGAGATCATTGGAGTGTTTGAATTATATATTTTATTTGGAACAATAGGGTCGCCTGCTTCAAGCAATTCATTTCCCGTAGAAAAAACACTTACTGTCGGTTTTAAACTAACTTTGACGTTTTTTCTCCCAATTGAAGAAATCATAGCAATATGTTCAGGTTTGATCTCTACTCCTTTTAAAATTATTATTTCTCCTTCTTTTATATCTTCTCCTTCCTTTGCAACATTTTTTCCAGGAGTAACAGAATTATAAAGAGTTATTTTATTCCCATCTTTTTCTGTTTCCTCGATCTTAATGACAGCATCAGCCCCTTGTGGAATTACTGCTCCTGTAGATATACGAACTGCCTCTCCTTTTTTTAATTTAAGGTCTAAAGAGCTTTCACTCGAGTCTCGAGACCGAGTCCGAGACCGATCTGCGGAATGACCAGCAGACCGGAATCGGGAGGATTGGACAGATCCGCCACCGGAAGAGTCGTCAGCACGGGCTCGCCCCGACTGTTCGTCGTCAGTTTCAGC
>JARRLT010000098.1:0-12340 GCA_037386725.1 Promethearchaeota archaeon | reverse complement strand
CAATGAAACGCCACTAAAACTTAAAAATAAAATTCCAACAATATTTAAAATAATTCCAAGCATTTCTCTGCTCTGTAATCTCTCTCCTAGGATCTTAACAGATCCAATTGCCAATACGATTAATCCAGATGACATAAGTCCCGAAATGAGGGCTGGTCCTATAAATAATTGAGCGATGACATATAGAAAAAGCCCACTAATAATCATCTTCATTATTAACCCAATAACCCATTTTGGACTCTTGATAAGACTTTTCATAAATTTTGGGTTATCTAGATTTTGATTAATAATATCCTTCTGCATAATTGTTCCAATCTGATTTATGATTCCAGAAACAATTGCTAATAAAATACCAATCCAATAAATAGTCAAAAACATTATATATTCTTCACATTTTTATAAAAATATAATAATGTAAAAGGATTTATTACTTAAATGGATTTTTTGTAATAAATCAACTTTCCCTATTAGATATTGGTAGATTCTAAAAGTTAAATTATCTAATTGGCGCCAACTCTATTTATAAGAGTTAATTCTTTTTAAGAAAAATATGAAATAAGAATAAGGATAAAATTAAAATTGGAGTCAGATTTGTTTAATTCTCAATTAAATCTTTTAATTCTTTAACCCTTTCAGAAAGATATTCAATACCTCTTTCCCAAAAAGAAGGATCATTAAGATCAATTCCTATTTCGGAAAGCATTGCTTCAGGACTTTTTGATTTTCCAATAGAAAGAAGTTTAATATATTTTGAAGCGAATTTTTCTCCTTCTTCAAGATACTTTTGATAAAGGGCAATGACTAAAAGATTTGACATGTTATATGCATATACATAGAAGGGAGCATGAAGGAAGTGAGAAATAATATAAATGTAATTTTTATAATCTTTTTCAAGATCTTGCATGGAATTACCAAACATATTTTTCATTTCTTCTATGAAAATACTTTTTATATCGTCCTTTGTAGCCAATCGTTCACTTAATAATTTATGAATTCTTTTTTCAAATCGATAAAATGCATTCTGTCGATGAGAAGTAGCAAAATTTGATTCTAAGAAATTACAGAGTAAAGAGATTTTTTCCTCTTTACTTAAGTCAGTTTTTAGTAGGGTATCAAATGTCAACATCTCATTAAAAATCGAAGCTGTTTCAGCAACAACTAAAGAAAGTCCCAAATTAATAAAATTCTGTTCTTTTTGAATATAATACGCATGAATTGCATGGCCTAATTCATGAGCTAGGGTTAAAACTGAATCAATATTATTCACATAATTTACAAACACATATGGATAATGGTCCAATTTCCCAAATTCACAATATGCACCTCTATTCTTGCCTTTTCTCGGTGTAACATCAATATGCTCTTTATTATACATATGATTAATAATTTTTTCGAAATCTGGATGAAAAATCTTAGTTATTTTCTTTATTAATTCTATTGCCTCATTATAAGAATATTTTTTGGAAATCTCTCCAACAGGTGCATACATATCAAAAATATGTAATTCAGAAAGTTCAAGTATTTTCCTTTTTAAATTATAATATTCTTCAACAATACTATTACTTTTAGTTGTTACTTCACCCAATATTTCTACAGCTTTATCACTTATTTCATTTTGGAAATTTCTCCTTGAAATGGGAGATTCAAATTTTTTCTTTTTTGTTTCTAAGTCCCAATCTTTCATTACATTGTTATAAATATGGGTAAATACCAGATCATATTTTTGATATTTCTTCATAATCGTACTTAGAGCTTTTTGTCTTAAATTTCTGTCTGCTTGATACATATAACTAAATACTTCAGATTCTGTAAGTTTTTTCATTTTACCATCAACTTCAAAATCAAATATAAATCCACTCTTAATCTCATTATAAAGTTTTACAAATCCATTCACTCCAGTAATATCTTTCATTAAAATTAGTTGTTCCTCTTTTTCTGAGAGTTGATGTGGCCTCTTTGAACGAATAAATTTAAGTTCATGATGATATTTCTTCAATTTATCATCTTGCAGAAAGAAGTTATACTTCTTTTCATCGATATTATTTAATTCAAGTTCAAAGAAAACCAAATCCTGTTGAATATCAACTGAAAAATCGTCAATTTTTGAGTGAAATGACTTTATTTGATCATCTAAGTTATTTGTAGAATAAACTAATTGAGAATAAAAAGCGAGATATGTGAGTTTTTCGAGGATCCTTTCATATTCTTTAAACCACATTAAAAGTTGATTAGCGGAAAGCTCTGGATTAGTTAATTTTCCTTTAATATTTTCATTGAATTTATTAGCTGCTGTCCTTAAATCAGAGATATCGTGATCTATTTGAGGATCATTTATATTTTCATAAAAATCAGAAAGATCCCATTTTATAATTTCTTGAGACATGATTTAAATGGGAATAGAATATTTTTATTTTTTAGTCTTTTGTTGTTTTCATATCAAATAGAGAATAAAATGAGAATTTAATTCTAAAAAATATATTAAAATAAGTTATCTAAAATTTATCGGAATCAGCATACCAATCAGGGAACCATTGATAATAATTTGGTTCAAAAGCTTTTTGGATTCCTTTATATGTGACTTTCACTAAATTAATGTTTCCACTTCTATCTCGATTTGTAACGACTAATTCTTGTTTTTCTAATTCTTCAATAATTTTCCGTGTTTTTGAACGTCCAGCTCCTATATCTTCCCTTACATCATCCAATGTCATGTAAAGTCCAGGATTTACCTTATAATCATGAGCAATTACTTTTAAAATATTTTCTTCATTCACTTCTAATCCTTTAAATTTTGATTCCGCATTAGATATAACCGGAGCATTTACTTCCTCATTCCATCTCATTCTCACAGGTGAATTGTATTCAGGATACATTGAAGAAAATCTATATATAATCATTTTTTGAATATCCGTTGTTCCAGCTACAATCTCTCCAATTTTACCTTCCCGTAAAAGTCTTTCTGCGGGATAAAATTTAGTTAGTCCATCCCCTCCCATTACTTGAATTGCTTTTTCTCCAGCCTTTCGGACATACTCCGAAATAACCATTTTAGCAATTGAGGAATTAATCATTGGTTCTTTACCATCATCTAATTGCTTTGCCGTATAATATGAAAAGACTCTTCCCATTCGATACATTGAAATAATTTCAGCAATTTCACTTTGATTTCCTTGAAATCTATTTGTTGGTCTATTAAATTGTACCCGACGTTGAGTATAATGATTTAACAATCTAATTGTATCTTTTAGAGTACCTACAAAAACTGCACCTGCTATTAAGCGTTCAAAATTCAACCCAGCCATCATTACATTCCATCCCTTACCGACAGCTCCAATTCTATTTGCGTCAGGAATCCTCACATTTTCAAAACTTAGATATCCGTTTGGAACATTATCAAATCCAATTAGAGGATTGATTCTTTCCAAGGAAAACCCTGGTGTTCCTTTTTCCACCAAAAAAGAAGTCAAATGGGAATATTGTTTTCTATCAGATGAATCATCACTTGTTTTGGCATAAATAAAATATCTATCTGCTACACCAGCACCAGTAATATATCTTTTCTTACCGTTTATAACCCAATCATCTCCGTCTTTTTCAGCCGTCGTAAGAACATTTGCAGCATCAGATCCCGCAAATGGTTCTGTTATGCACACGGCCCCTAATTCTTTCCCTTTTGCGAATTTTGGAAGCCACTTTTCTTTTTGATCTTCACTAGCGTATCGTAACATTTGTTCCAGACCAGCTAACATGCTTACTACAAACACATGACCTACGGCATATAACCTTCCCAATTGTTCGGCTACAATACAAGATCCTGTAGCTCCTAATTCCATTCCTCCATACTTTTCTGGAATTCCTGCGCCAAAATATCCTTTTCCTGCGACTTTTTTCACTAAATTCCAAGGAAATTCTTTTTTCCAAAAGTAAGTTTCAGCTTCAGCAAAATTTTCTTCTACGAATTGTTCTACCTCTTTTGCAACTCTCTTTTGCTTTTCAGTCCACCAAAAATAACTTTCACTCATTATTTTATCTTTCTTGAATTATAAAATAGTTTATTAATAAAGATTATAGACCTTGAACCTAATAAATAATTTATTTTTCGCTTAAAATGATGAAGATAAAACTCTAAATAATTCTTTTTACAAAAAAATATAAAAATTTTTTGAAGAATTAATTCTTAATGAAATATCAAATAAAATTAGTTCTCATAGGTATTATAACATTTATCATTGTTTTCCTTATACCATATGGATATCATATAGATTTAGGACCTGGACCAGATTCTATCCAAGCAATAATTTGGGAAATCTATGGAATAGGGAACGGACATTTTTTAAGATTTACACCTTTAACGCGGATATACTTTGAATATAATTTTTTCAGATACATTAGTTTTTTTGGAGTTATTTTTTATTATCTTTTTAATTTTAAGAAAATTTATATTATTCTAATAAGTATCATCGGTGAATTAATACCACTACTATTTTGTATCCCAGCATTTTTCGTCTTAAATGAAGATGGAGAAAATTTAATCCCTATCATTCTTCCTATACTAATATTATTAATGTTCGTTCTATTAATTGTTTTTACTAGTCCAAATAAATTCGTTAAAAATTCAGATTAAAAACCTTAGTTAGTCCTCTTTATAGCATATTTTTTGAACTTTTCTTATTTGTATCATTTCAAAAGAAGTATAGAGATAATAGATCTAAAAATCAAAAGAATAACAAATAAAAATTAATTATATAGTAATAAATGAAAGATATTATTATTGATTGTGATCCAGGAATAGATGATGCTTTAGCACTAATATTAGCTATTAAATCAAAAGTACTTAATGTTAAAGCGATTACTACTGTAATGGGAAATTCCACTATTAAAAACACTACAAATAATACATTAAAACTATTAGATTTGTTAAATATTAAAAATATTCCTGTATATTCTGGCGCTAGACACTCTTTAAAGGGTGAATTTTTTGGGAGTGAAGATGTCCATGGAAAGAACGGATTGATTGGATTAGATTCAATATTTCCGCAACAAAACGTAAAAACTGAAAAAGCTCCAGAAATTTTAGCAAAATATTTAAAGAATAATAAAAATGAGATCTCTATTGTTGCATTAGGACCTTTAACGAATATTGCAAAATTAATCATGAATTACCCAGAAGTAGTTCCATATATCAAGGAATTAACTATTATGGGAGGAGCGATCATGTGTCCAGGTAATATTACACCTCAAGCAGAATTTAATATTTATTGCGATGTAAAAGCAGCTGATATCGTTTTTAGATCAGCCGTTAGTAATATCACGCTCGTTCCTTTAGATGTGACAAGAAAAGTTATCCTTAAACCAAATTTTTTGAATACTCTTAAAAAAAGTGATATTATAAATTCAAAATTGGGGACCTTTTTACAAAAGTCTGTTTCATTTTATCAAGATTACTGTATTAAACATACAGATCTAAATGGTTGTCCTTTACACGATCCATTAGCAATCGGAGAATCTATTAATCCTTACTTTATGGAAAAGAACTATTTTGAATTAAAAGTTATTGAGGCGGAAGCTATTTTAAAAACTAACATAGATGGTGAAATTATAAAGTTAACGAAAGGTAAGATTATTACAAGGAATGAATTTCCACAATTATTTCAAAAATCAAGAAATGAAATAAAAGTATGCTTAAAAGTAGATTCATTTCGATTTTTAGAATATTTTGTCAATAATCTCTTTTAAGTTTTTTGGTTTATATAATTAGTGATATTAAATTAAAATTATACACTATTTTCTAAAAAAAGCTAATGTAAAAATTACTAAACACCCATCAATCTAGCCTCTATTCGAGGCAAACATTGTAAAGGAAGAGGAATATTGTGCAGTAAACTGCACTAACCAAAAGACAAAAATCCAGGGTGTTGATGAGGGTTTAGTCATTTTTTTATGTTTCAATTAATACATATTTTTTAAAACTTTAAAAATCTTTTATTTTTAAAAGATAAATTCGTCAAAAATTAAAGTTTCTTGTATATTTTCTTATAGTTTTGAATAAATCTATTGAGAAAAGAAAAAAATACATCTTAAAAATTAAAATAAATAGAAATTATTAAAATTCTAGTCGGAATATTTAATTTCTCGAATTGGTTTATAATTTTATAAAATACTTTTTCATTCCAAGTGATTTTCAATTTCAATCCCATCATCTATAAGAGAAGGACCAAGAACAACTAACACTCTGGCAAAGAAACGATATTTAATTTTATATATTATAATAATGATATTAGGGGCACAACCCTCTATATTTCTGTTTTGGCTATATTGGGAGATTGATCCTAACTTTAGTTTAACTTTTTTTATATTTTTTCCAATTATTCTATTTAGCGGGATTATTTTATTAGCCATTTCTTCTGCTATTTTAGCAAGAATCTTTATTTATATTGTTAATTCATTTCATAAGCCAAGGCAAGGGATTTTTGAATTTAACCGTGAAGATAAAGACTATTGTTATTGGAGTTTACGTAGTATCTTAAAGAAATGGCCTATTTGGATCGCACGACAGCTTTCCATCCCACTATTTGAAAAATTGATATTAAAAATTTTAGGATGCAAGATTTCCTTTTCGAGTGCTTTTCATGATGGATGGATAGATACAGAATTTGTTGAAATAGGTAAAAACGTGAAATTAGGGCAAGGAAGTCTTTTATCTTCATTTTTAATTGTCAAAGGCAAATTAATTATTAAAAAAGTTAAAGTTGAGGATAATGTAGTTATTGGGGCTCATTCTATTCTCCTTCCGGGAACGATAGCAAAAAGGAATTCAACAATCGCAGTTAATTCTTCTACAAATGTGAGTCAAATACTGGAAGAAAATTCGACATATTCCGGATCCCCTGCTAAGAAAGTGTTTAAAAAAACAAAACAGATAAATATGAAAGATTTAAGAGAGAGGATCTTTAAAAAATTCGAAGAACCTAGAGTCAATCCCGAGCATTTAAAAGGACATGTTAAAGAATTGTCTGTACCCTTTTATAAATATTTAATTTCTGGTTGGATAATAAGCGGTATGTCCTTCATTTTACCTGGATTTATCTTTATCGTTTATGTTTTCTTATATTTGGTACCATTTTTATCAACAACCACTATTTCATTGCAAAATTTATTAAATACATGGAATCTATTAACTTTATTTACAATTCCCATAGTTTTTATAGCACTTTATCTATTTCATCTATTCTTTGTGGCATTATTTACAAGATGGTTTTATAAATTTGCTGATAAACGCGGTCCAAAACAAGGTTTATTTGATAGAAATTTAGATAAGTCCTCAAAAATGCTCGAATATTATCATTTTCGCTCTTTTCTTTTGAAATATCCTATTTTTGCTGTAACTCGCTCACCTTTTCCTTGGCTAACTAACTGGGAACTACGCTTTATAGGTTCTAATGAAATTGGAAAAAATTCGATAATAGAAGAGAGCTTTTTGCATAGTCATATCAAGTTAGGTAAGAAATGTTATCTTGGGACATTCACACATATTACGAATCATCTAGTTGATGGGATTTACGGTCAAGAAAATTTAACTTTTTTTGGCTCAGAATTAGGTAATAAAGTGATCTTTAATTCAATTTCGGGGGGATTCCCTGGTATGGAGATTGGGAAAAACTCTACCTTTTTATCTGTCGGCTCTACAGTTAAATATGATAAATTAGGTGAAAATAATATTTATTCTGGTTTTCCTGCAAGGAAATTAAATAGAGAAAGAATTAAAATGCGTTTGGGGGATTTATATGACGGAGGAGAATAATGATAAATCTAACAAAATTGAAGAAATTGAAGATTTGGAAAATATTAAGGTTGAGGAATTACCTATTACCACTGGAATGATAAAACTTCCACTTATTGGAAATTTATTACAGATATTCCTTCATATAATCTCTTTAATGATGCCATCGGTATTTATTCTCACCTTTTACAGTTTTGCATTGGGGCATCATTTAATTAATTGGAGAATCCTATTCATTTTTGTAGATATATTTTCTTGGTGGGGATCATATATATTAGTAAGTCTCCTTTTTGGGAAATTAATTTTAATTATATTAAAACTACTTCACAAACCAAGAGAAGGCATTTTCAAGGCAAATTTTCAAGATAAAGATTATTATTATTTTTGTTTAAGAACTTCTGTTAAGAAGTTTATTTTTTGGGTTTGGAATAATTTTGCATTTCCATGGGTTACGAATTTTGCATTTAAATTATGTGATATGACAGCTGATTTTAAAAGCACCCTCTTTGATGGATGGAGTGATGTAGAATTTATTGAATACGGGGAAAGTATTATGTTAGGTCAAGGAGCATTAGTGATGTCAACAATGATAATTGGAGATTCCT
The DNA here is from genome assembly GCA_037386725.1 of Promethearchaeota archaeon. Classification (GTDB taxonomy): domain Archaea; phylum Asgardarchaeota; class Lokiarchaeia; order Sigyniarchaeales; family SOKP01; genus JARRLT01. The sequence goes on along the minus strand of JARRLT010000098.1, from coordinate 3,955 downwards.
TTCTAATAAAACGCGTTATTGTTGGAGATCATGTTGTAATAGGAGGAATGGCAATAGTTTCACCTGGAACAATTATAGGAAAGAATTGTACTCTAGGAGTATGGGCGGTAACTCATATTAATCAAGTATTGGAACCAGATTGGATATATATAGGGAATCCTGCTGTCAAGTACCAACCTGCTCAACAATATTCAGAAGAAAATAAAAAGATAAAAATTAGAAGGATCGTGGATACTAACGAAAGAATCCCATTTGAAATCAAAGAATGAATCTATTCTTTATCCACATAGCTAGAATCTTATAAATATATACTCCTTTAAAATTAGAATTACATCTATACTTTATTTCATTTATTTTGGTTTATATCTTTTATAAATTATATCTTATTCTTATGAGATTCCAAAGCTTTTTCTTCTAGTTTTTCAGAGTAGATTTCCCATTTATCTTTTTCTCCTTGTTGCTTTCTATAAATTTTAAATTTACAAGAATTTGCTCCTGATGGTATGGTTGATTTAAATTCTATCTGAAAATCAGTAATCTTAAAAACTTCGTCCCTAAAAAATTCAATAATTCCTTGTACAAGATATCGTTGCACTCTACAATCGAAAGGTTTATAGAGTTCCTCAAGAGGACACCATAAAATATCAAATGAGCATTCATCTTCATTTTCTATGACTGGATCTTCAATTGAGGTCCAAGCTTGGGTATTAATAATAGTGGCTAGAAAACTCATTAATTCAATATCAGAAAGTTCAGCAGGTATTTTTTGAGGATCAATCATCTGTTTACCTATTTCATATCCTGTTTTAATGAGACCATCAATTACTACCTTTTGTCCTTCTTTGCCTAATTTCTTTTCTGCTTCTCTTAATATATTAATTATTCCTTTAGACATGAATAATCCAAATTGGAGCAAGGAAGTAGGATCAAAATCTTCTCTACCCTCAACCTTGGTTTTAAAGTTTTTTAATATTTCACTATATGGCTCTCTGAGGGTTTTTTTAGCTAATTGCCAACTTTCTTCTTTTCGATTAGAACCTTTCAAAATTCCTTTTTTTATCATTTCTATTTTTACCTTAAAAAATATCTAATTAATTTATTTTAAACTAAAAATTAATAATAATATCTAAATTATTCTCTTTAAAATGTTTGAGGGTGTTAAAAAGAATGGAAAAAGAAAAGATTAAGCCCGGAACTTATCTATATCCCATGCCATGCGTTGTAGTAGGAACTAAAAATAACGAGGGAAAACCAAACTTTCTGACAATCGCATATTCTGGAATAGCAGAATCAAAACCACCAACTTTAATGATATCAAGCGCAAAAAGTCATTATTCTAATAAAGCATTGAATGAAAATATGGAATTTAGTGCAAATATTCCTTCTGAAACTGATGTAAAAAAAGTAGATTATGTGGGACTTAAATCTGGAAAAAAATTTGACAAGTCGGACGTATTTGATATATTTTATGGAGATCTAAAAAATTCCCCAATGATTAAAGAGTTTCCCCTCAATATGGAATGTAAAGTGATAAAGAAGGTCGATTTGGAGGGAGCTCATGAAATTTACTTTGGAAAAGTTATAAATGCATATGTAAAAAAAGATTTTTTAAAAAATGGAAAAAAATTAGAATTTGTTTTTTATTTCATCATTTTTATAGCTTCTGCTCCTTCCATTAGCATTTCTATCTTATACTTGTATCCTTTCACAGTTATATATGTTGAGAATCTTTTCGCAATACCTTTTAAGCCTTCAACCAACTTTTCATCTGGTATCTCATAAATATTATAGATCCTAATATCATAATCAGGAGCAACCCATTGATATTTTCTATTCACATATTCTGGATATTTAGCTGCCTTCCCACTTGTGTATATTTCTATAATTTCCTTCATTTTATGGGGGGGATATTTTACTTTAACCATTACATAAACCATTTGGATTTCACTTAGTTTTTTATTTAGGATTTAAAATTAATGGAAATGATTATACATTCATATTTAAACATTTTTGTCGAAATTTTAAGTCTATTAAAATATTAAGATTCAAATAAATAACAGATAATATTATTATAGGGGGATTTATTTTTATAAACAGAGAAAATCTTCCTTCAATTTTATTTATTCATGGAAATGGTTAAATTGCATATGATTATGTTAATTTTTATGACCTTTTTCATAATTGTGGTGTCAATCTCGCAGTAATGGACTTTAGAGGATACGGATTTAGTTCGGGGAATGCATCCTACTCAAACTTAATAGATGATGCATTACCTATTTATGAACATTTTCAAGAATGGATTAAGGATAATGAATTTGAAAATACAATTTTTATCCAAGGAAGATCTTTAGGGAGTGCATGTGCTTCAGAAATTGGAGCAAATAACCCTTATAATGTAAAAGGAATTATTTTTGAAAGTGGATATGCTAGTATTTATAATATGATGACTCGTCTATTTCAAATTAATGATCCCTCCATAACTAAAGAGTCATTGCGAAAATATTCTAATGATACAAGAATACTCAAATTTAGAAAACCAGTTCTCATTATTCATGGTACTAATGATTGGATAATTCCGAATGAAGAAGCTAAATTGATCTATAAAGCGCTTCCAGATGATATAGATAAAGAACTTATCTTGATTAAAGGGGCAGGACATAATAATATCTTCTCATTTGAGAATGAATACTTTACACCATTGGAAAATTTTATAGAAAAAAATAAATGAGTTATAATTATAATTTTTTAGAATAACTTATTAGATCTAAAGACGCATTAATTTTTTAATTTCTTTTACCCTTGTACGTAAAGTTACTTCTGTAATATTAGATACCGCAGCTACATCCTTTTGGGTTTTTGCTTCATTACACATTTTGGAGGCAATATAAAGAACAGCAGCAGCGAATCCTTTCGGATCTTTTCCAGAAAGAACCATCCCATATTTTTTTGTTTTCCTTAATAATTTGATTGCTTTATTTCTACAATTCATTGATAAATTTAATTCATTTCTAAATTTATCCACGTAAATATCAGGTGTTACTCTCTTTACTTTTAAGCCTTGCATATTTGGAATAATTTTTGTGCATATTAATCGATAATTTTTAAGCATTTATTTTCTTGAGATTTGAGAAGCCTCTTCCACTTCTTCTATTGTACGTGGCAATGCATGTATTCTGATAGCACAATAAATTGATGCTGAAAGTAATCCATCGATACTCCTCCCCATAGTTAGTTTTTTCTTTACAGTTTGAGTATATATTCTAAGGGCATCTTCAGCAATGGTATCTGAAATCCCTAATTTCTTTTGTAACCTGTGTAGGTTAGGGAGAGCAATCCAAAGATTTCTTTCATAACTTGTTGTAAGTGAACGATGGATTTTGCTTAATCGGTTAAATTTAGATTGATATTTTGCATTTAATAAAGTTCCACGTCCATCCCTTTTTCCTTGAATAACAGTTCTAGGACCTATTGGAGAATAGACTTTTTCATTTATCTTTCTATTAAGAATTTCTTCACGAGTAAAGGCTCTTCTTGGAGAATTATCAAATATCCTTGAATGTATAAAGCCGCAATTTAAACAAACATTATATCCATCTTCTTGAGAAATTTTCGGACTATCACAACATTCAAAATCTTTCTCCTTTTTAGTCTTATCTTTCCCATTAAAATTCATTCCATCTTGGACCATTACTAAATTATTGAATAAAAATTAAAAAATATAAATTTTCGTGTGAAAAATTATTATTTAAAATAAGATTCCACCTATTTCATATCTATATAAATACATACACTACTCAAAGTCTAATAATTATAATATTAAAACTTAAAATCTTAAATTATAAACTTCTACATAGAATAATCAATGGTGAGTCTAATAAATGTATTCTAAAATCTTACTTGCAATGGATGGTTCAGAAAATTCTAAAAGAGCTGCAGAGAAAGCTTTAGACCTAAA
>JARRLT010000097.1:20396-24808 GCA_037386725.1 Promethearchaeota archaeon | reverse complement strand
TTTTCGAATATCTTCTTCATCAAAACCACCTAATACATGTTTTTCACATATTTTTGCAATCTCTTCTGGATATCCTAATTCTCTTGCAATCTCTCCACCTAAAATTGACCCTATTGAGGCGCTTATTATTCCTCCTATGGTTTCAATCAATTCTGGCCCTTGGAATAAAGACATTAAATCAACGGCAGAAAATATACTAAAAAGGATCCATAATAATAAAACCAGTACAATAACTACAAAACTAGCTAATATGCCTCTTTTTATCCCTTTAACACATAACCCTGTTATAAATCCAATGAAGATACATCCTAAGAAAGCAGGAGGTAGTATTTGATCGATACTATAAGGACCAGATAAAATAATTTTAATTATATTAAAATTAAAATTGGCTCCTACTAAAGTAGTTAACATCCTAAATATTCCTTGTTGTAATAGCATTATTGCGGTATAAAGAGTTCCCCACATATTAAAAAGCGAGACATTAATAAAACTAAAACAAACCCCAATTAAGATCCCTAAAGATAACCTCATTTTTTATTCTTCAAAACCTAATTTTTAATTTAATAAATCTATTACAAATTATTTAACTGTTCTGTTTTTAATCCATACTAAAGAATTTTGTATTAATAATATGATTATCTCATCAAAATGGTAATATAGAAAAGTTTTTATTAAACTACCTTAAAATTAACTATTTTAGAAACATGAGAAATGTTCTTTAATAAAATATTAAAATTATAATATATTTTCTAAAACATATATTTTCTAAAATTAACATACATGAATTGGTAATTTCATTGGCTAGAAAGAAAAACAAATCTAAAAAAACTGAGGATACTGAAGAAGAAGAGTTTGAAGATGAAGGTGAATTAGATGAAGATTTCATCGAAGATTTCGAAGATGATTTGGATTTAGAAGAGGAATTGGATCTTTTAGACGCTGAAGACGTAGATGTTCTAGAGGAACCAGAGGAAAAGATAATCGATAAAGATGAAGAGCAAAAACAATTATATTTAAGTTGCGGAATTCATATTGGCACAAAATTATTAACTGGTGATGCTCGTCGATTTGTTTATCGACGTACTAATTACGGACTATATGTTATTAATCTCGAAGACACAGACGCAAGACTAGATATTGCAGCAAAATTTTTAAGTAAATATGTTGAAGAAGGAAGCGACAAGGTAATTGTTTCTTCTGTACGAAGATATGGTAAGGAACCCGTAAGAAAATTTTGTGAGGCATTAGGATGCAGATCTATAACTGATAGATTTATTCCTGGTTCATTAACTAATCCCAACATTGATACCTACATTAAGGATGCAAGTGTTGTAGTAATAGTTGATCCACACGCAGATAAAGTAATCCTACGAGAAGCTCAATTAGCAAGAATTCCTGTAGTAGCCTTATTTGATACAGATGACACCCTTAAAGGAATCGATTTAGCAGTTCCAGCAAATAATCGGGGAAAGAAAGCATTAGGATTAGCATTCTGGCTTTTAGCAAGACAAATTTCCTTGGAACTTGGTAAAATCTCTAGTGAAGATGCTTTTCCATTTACTCTTGACGATTTTACCAGTAATATCGTCCCAGTATACAGACAACAATAATTCTTTTAACTACTTTTTATGTAGTAAAAATTAATTAAACTCTATTTAAGAAAAAGATTTTACTTCAAACTTTAACCTAGTTTTTTAAAATTTTAATAAGAAACTAAAATTTAATTGAATTAATAGATTTCAAAGCATCTTATTAGTTTGAATCTATTTATTAAATTATTTTATTAAATAATTCTTGAGCTTGAAGATAGGCGGGATTTTCACTTGAAATATCTAACAAGCTTTGTCCAGTAATATTAATTTCACTTATTTTCTCATCATTAGGAACTAATCCTAGTAATTTGATGTTTCCTTGATCAATATCATTTACTTCTTTCTCAAGAACACTTTTCAAGTTATCTGAGAATCTATTTCCTAATATATAGATATTCTTAAACTCCAATTCGACTTCTCGGGAAACCTCAACAATTCTTTTGATTGTATGTAGCCCCATTTTGCTTGGATCTGTCACTATTATGAGGTCTTCCACATCTCTATCCATTTTTCTCGCGAAATGTTCTAAACCCGCGGGAGAATCAATCAATGTAAGGTCATAATTCTTTGAAAGCGTATCTATTACTTTTTTTATCACATTGTTAACACTACAGTAACAACCACTTCCTTCTGATCGACCCATTTCCAATAGATCAAATTCATCCATCTCTATTAAGGTTTCAAATATTTCGGATTCTATAATGCTGTTTTTCGGCATATTAGGAGGTATTTCTCTTCTCGAAATTCTCCTTTTTAATCCACTCATCTTCCCTCCCACTGTTTGTTCAAATCTAACTTCCTTTCCAATTAAATCTCCGATATTAGCATCTGGATCCGCATCAATTACTAAAATATCTTTAATCTTCTTTTTTTCTCTATTTTCTAATATATATTTTAGGAAAAGAACAGCTAAGGTTGATTTTCCTACCCCTCCTTTACCTGCAAATGCAATAATACTTGACCTATTCAATTTATCAACCATATTTTTCGTTCTTAAAATGTTTCTTTAAATAGAAGATATTTAGAGTATGTCAAAAAATTTTGTTTTTTAAAAAATAAACTAAAAGAGTTGTGATCTTTAGATTCAAAACCAAATACATTAACTCGATATTAAATTATCAAATTACTTCCTTTAATTTTAAAAATATTTTAACAAATTAAGACTACTATAATTAAATCAAACAATATTAGCTAAAAATTAATAAAATTTAAAAAAATGCCAGTCTATACAGGAAGCGAGATAATTGCTAATTATCTAATAAAGGAAAAGGTTCCATATGTTGTGGGAATTCCTGGACATGGATGTTTATCGCTTGTAGACGCTTTTTACAAAAATAAGGATAACTTAAAGCTAATACAACCTAAACAAGAAATGTCGGGAGTTCATCTTGCTGTTGGATATTATAGAGTTACTGGAAAACCTTTATGCGTATTTACTTCTATCGGACCGGGTGCAATAAATACAGCAATAGGATTAGCTGATGCTTATGTAGATTCAATGCCTGTATTGGTTATTACAGGAGATACTCATGTATATATGAGAGGTAAGGGCGTTTTACAAGAAATTGAAAGAAATCGCGATTCAGATATGCCCAGAATTCTCGAACCAATTGTAAAACGTAGTTGGCAAGTAAGTATTGTCGACCAATTACCCACAATTATGCAAAGGGCATTTAACCAAATGTTAACTGGTCGAAGAGGTCCTGTACATGTAGATTTACCTGTGGACGTACAAGCAGCTGCGATTGAAACAGAAATCCCAGATCCTCTTTTAAGAAGACCATCTGGAAGGATAAAAGGGGACTCCGGTTTAATATACAAGGCAGTAGATCTTTTAAAGAAATCTAAACGACCTGTTATGTTTCTTGGAGGCGGAGTAGTTACTTCAGAGGCTTTTGAAGAAGTAAAAGAGATAGCTGAAAGATTAGGTGCTGCAGTGGTTAGTACAATGATGGCTAAGGATGCTTTTCCCAATGATCATCCGCTTTTTGCTTGGGCTAGTGGTTCAAAAGGAACTACCGTTGGTCTTAAAATGACAACAAAAGCTGATGTTATTTTAGCCGTAGGATGTCGATTTGCTGATGAAACGAATACTTTAAAGAAATTCAAGCAGAAAGGAAAAAATGGTTCAATTTTCTCTCAGATCACACAGATGATAATAAAACACCTGTTATGATTTCCACAATATTACATGAGGTAAGAAAATTTTTAGAAAGAGATGCTGTTGTAGTTACTAGTTCTGGAAATGTTCAAGCTCAAATGTTACAAGAACTTGAATTTTATGAACCAAAAACTTGTATTACTACAGGAGGATTCTCTACAATGGGATATAGTGTTCCAGCAGCTATCGGAGCCAAATTGGGGTCAATTGATATTGGAAAATCAAAGCGACAAGTAGCGACTTTAGTTGGTGATGGTGATTTTATGATGACAATTTCAGAGTTATCAATGGCAGTTCAGCTGGGATTAGATAATATTTTCTTTATTGTAATCAATAATCATGGATGGATTGCAATAAAAGATCTGCAACAAGCTGCATTTGGGGAAGATAGAGGCTACGGAACTTCATTCGAAGATAAAAACGGAAATACTTATAGTCCTGATTTTACGAAAATCGGAGAAGCATTTGGTTGTTACTCTGAAAAGGTCTCAAGAAAAGAAGAAATTTTACCTGCATTAAAACGAGCTTCTAAATCTGGAAAACCAGCAGTTATTGAAATTGAGACTCAAAGAACATATCCTTATACAGGTTCTCCAGCTGTAGGTTGGTGGGATGTTCCAATACCAGAATATCTAAAAGAAAGAAGAAAACAATATGAA
>JARRLT010000097.1:7821-20364 GCA_037386725.1 Promethearchaeota archaeon | reverse complement strand
CAATTTTTAAAACTATATCGGATTTAGGGATTATTATAGGAAGTGCATGAATTCCAGATATTTGGATACTGCTAGTATTATTTATAATTCCCTTGGCAAGATAATTATAGAGAGAACTATTTAGTAAACCAAGGAAAAATTCAATCGAAGGTGATGAATTCTTTAAAATAAAACCAATCGCTTTATTTGAATCCCAATAACAACCTGGAGGCATATATCTTGCAGCCATTCTAGAGCTTATTCCGCTTATAACAATTCCTTCTTCTTCAAAAGGAACATTTTTGGGGATATCATAGATTTTTATCGATTCTTCATCCCATTTTAGAGCTTCCATTATAGGTCGAAAATATTGATCTTTTCCACCACGCTTAAGATAAGGTTTCCAATTTCTTGATTTGAATTCTTTTTGCGTTATGATTTTAAATTTCTTTCTCTCTTCTTTTATTTTTGTATTTCTTTTTGTAAAAATTCTTGCTAGTTTGGTTCCTTCAATAGTTGAGTTATAGTTTTTACTTTAGGGGGTCTTTCATAATAATCTTCATTTTCAATTCTGGGGATAATCCTAACAAGATTATCTCTTCTTCTTTCTCTATTACTATCTCCAGTAAATTTTTTTAAAACAAGAATAGACGTAAAAGTATTTACTCCTTGATCTTCAAATAAATTTTGAGGAGCAAGTAAAATTTCCTTAATCTGGCAAGTCTTTAAAATATATTCTCTCAATCTAGTATGAGTTCTTAATGTTAAGAACGAATCACTGGTAATAAATGCTAAAAAACCTCCTTCTTTTAATCTCCAAATATTATTCACTATGAACATGGCATAAGATTCATGAGCATTTATATGACCGTATATCTTTTTCAAACTTTGTTTATTCTTCTTTATATAATTGCTTGATTTGTTTAAATAAGGAGGATTTCCTATTATATAATCGAATTTATTATGATCTCTTTCTCTTATATCTAAAAGTGTATCTTTTTGAGTGAAATTTATTCCAAGCGCTTGAAGATCTGTTTTATAAGAATTATCAATATCAAAAGCATATATCTTTTCGGGATTAACTCCTTTTTTAACTAATATTTTCACAAAAATACCCGGTCCTACGCAAGGATCTAATATCTTACTTTTATTCTTTATAATACCTAATTTTGAAATTATATAATTGACAGTTTTTTCTGGAGTTATTACTAATCCTAAATCATTCTTATTAAAATTTTGATTATTATTAATTGTCCAATTCCCTCAAAAAATTTACTATTATTTTGCATAATTTTGATAAAATTTTAGGATTTATTTTATCCGCAGTATCTCTTTTTGAATGTATATGCTTATAAACGGTTGTATCTCCAAAAGAAAATCCCTTAAATCCTTCAGTTTTTAGATAATATGCATCACTTCTTATGGTAGCGAAAATAAAGGGTTTAAAATGAAAATATAAATTACTTTCTTCTTTTGTTAGTTTCATAAACGTTCTATAGAATCCTTTATCTCTTTCCAAATTATTTGCAGGTCCCCATGTATCAATTCTCTGAGCAACTGAATCGAAATTAATAAATTTAGTTTTTAATTTATTAAAATCTTTAATATGATTAAAAAAATTCCTAATTCCCATAGTGCCATTTTCTTCTGAACCTGTGAATAAAAACCATAAATTATAATCATTTATCTTAATTTGCTCCTCCGAAAGGTGATTTAACAATTCAATAAGAATTGTGACTCCAGATGCATCATCAATTGCTCCTGGAGAATTGTTAGTTGAAAAATTTAACAATACAATTATTGTGGTTATTAGATTAATCAATAAAGAAACTAAAGCTATAACATTAAAGAACAAAATCTGATAAAAAAATACGTTTTTAATGATAATCAAGATTGAACTGGTAATTAAACTATAGATCCATATCCGAATATTCACTACTCTCAACAACATAGGAAGAGTTTGTCCTTTCGAGTCAATATGTGCAATTAGAAAAAGATTTTTCTCATTTTTCATATTTTCAATTAAATTTTTTTCTGAATTATTTGAAAAATTTAGAAAAATATTATTTGAAGAATATTTCTTTCCTATACGTATTTTACTTGGATTCCTCGTTAAAACTACTAAAGGAATAAAAATTAGCAATATAATAATCAAATTTATTGAAATAGAAAATAAGGTAGGTATGAAATAAAGAACTAAAAGAAACCAAATAACTAAAGTGAATGTTATCTTTTGATATATTTTTGGGTAAAACTTAGTAAATGTGAAATTTTGAATATTATAATCTAAATTCAATTCCTCTATTTTATTTTTTAATTTTTTAAATAGTTCTTTTTCCTTTTCAGATCCAGATAATCTTGGAAAGGAAAACTGATTTAAATTCTTACTAATTCTTTTTTCCTTAATCATAATTTAAATTTAAACCTAATCTATGATAAATATGCACCATATTTAGCCGAATTCACTTGTTTTCGGTAAATATCTAAATAACCTAATGTTATTTTTGGTGTGGGTTGTTTCCAATTCTTTTTTCTTGTTATTAATTCCTCATCAGATATTAATACATTTATTTTTCGATTATTAATATCAATCTCAATTAGATCATGATTCTGAATCAAAGCTATTGGACCTCCATCAAAAGCTTCAGGACATACATGTCCAACGCAAGGACCTCTAGTAGCACCAGAATATCGTCCATCGCTGACAATAGCAACTGAGTCTCCTAAACCCATTCCCACCAAGAGTGCAGCAGGTATTGAAAGTTCTCTCATTCCGGGAGATCCTTTAGGTCCTTCATATCTTATTACCATTACATCCCCCTTCATCACTTCGTTATGCAAAAGAGCTTTCTTGGCCATTTCCTCACTCTCAAAAACACGAGCTGGTCCTTTATGATACCTCATCTTTGGATCTACGGCACTTTGCTTGATTATCGCCCCTTCTGGAGCTAAATTTCCCTTTAATACTGCAATTCCTCCTTCTCTTTCCAAAGGATTTTCTAAATTGTGAATCACTTCACTCTCATGAAAGGAAAAGTTATCCAGATTTTTTTCATGAGTATGTGTAGTTACTGTTAAAGTACTTAAATCAAGTAGAGGCTTCAAATTTGAGATCAAAGCATAAATACCTCCTGCATTATGAAAATCAGTAATTGTGAAATTCGATGCTGGTTTAAATTTTGCTAGTAATGGGATACTTTTACTTAATGTATCAAAATCAAAATGATTTAAATTTCCTCCAATTTCATAAGATAAGGAACACATGTGTAGGATTAAATTGGTCGATCCTCCAAATGATAATGCGACTTTAGAAGCGTTTTCAATTGATTTTTGAGTTATTAATTTTTTCGCTGTGATATTTTCATTAATAAGTTTAATGATTTGTTTACCCGTTTTCTCGCTTAATCGGTCACGTTCATCGCCAATAGCACTTAAAGTAGCACAACCTGGTAAAGAAAGCCCCATTGCTTCGACAATGCAAGCCATTGTGTTCGCAGTTCCCATCATATTACACGCTCCAGGTGAACAACAAGTATATGTTTCAATAAGATTTAATTCTTCTTTTGATATTTTACCTACTTTAAATTCACCCATTGCTTCCTTTATATCAGATGTAACGAAAGATTCTCCTTTTAGAGGTCCATTGGTAAATTTTTTTACATTCATTACACCACCAGTTAAAAAGATTGTAGGGATATCACATCGAGCAGCAGCTAATAACATTCCTGGGATTATTTTATCGCATGAACATAACATAATCATTCCGTCAAAATTATACGCTTTTATTGTGCATTCAATAGAAGCAGCAATAATTTCTCTTGTAGGTAAAACGTATTTTGAAAAATTACCGGAATTTGCAATTCCATCACAAACTGCAATAGTATTAAATTCCATTGGAGTTCCTCCAGCTTCTTTAACCCCTTTCTTCACAAACTTGGCTAAGTTTCTTAAATGAATATGTCCGGGATTTATTTCATTCCAAGAATTTACAATAGCAATTTTGCGCTTTTTAAGTTCTTCTGGAGTATATCCACAACCATAATATAATGCACGTTCATATGTTTTTTCTAGATAAAGATCTTGATCTTTTAATTCTTCATTCATCATCGTTATTAGATTCTCTCTACTATATAAATTTGTGATGTGTTCTTAAATTTCCCAATTCAATATTTATATTATTAATTATAATATTCATTTAATCAAATAATTATAAAATCTTTCTCTGATCTTATGTTAAAAGTGGGATTTATTGGCATTGGATATAAAAATTTTCTCCCATTAAAAGCTTTGGGGTATATAAATGATGAAGAATGCGAGATAATAGCTTTATCTCATCATTCAATAGAAGTAGCTCATGATATAATTAGTAAAGGTAATTTACCAGCATCCATTAAATATTATACTAAATATGAAGAAATGCTTTCAAAGGAATCTTTGGACATTGTAGAAATTCTTCTTCCATATAAACAGCGTTCAGAAGCCATTATTAAAGCTATCAGTAGAGGTGTTGGAGTAATTTCTTTACAGAATCCTTTGGCTATGAACTTAGAAGAAGCAAAAATGATTATCAAATATATTAACAAATCCGATTCTATCTTAGTTCCCTATGAAACCTCAATATTCAATCCATATATGCAGAAAGTAAAATCATTATTGGAAGAAGATTATATTGGTGAACTGACTTCAATTCGAATAAAATTAAGTCTTTTAGGAAGTAATTGGAAAAATGAAATAAATTACTGGAGAAATCAAAAAAATCAGGATTCTATAAATATATATGAATATCCAATATTATTTGCTTATGGATCTCACACTCTAACTCTTGCTGATTGGTTCTGTAAAGAAGATATTGAAAGAGTTTTTGCTTGGAATGGAAAATCGGAAGGATTTGATGTTCCTACATATATTATGTTTAAATTTACCCAAAATGAGAAGCATATTGTTCCCCAATACGGAAATATAGAAATTGGCTATATCCCTAATATTGACAAATCCTCGACCCAATTAAATATTGATGAATTTATTGAAATAATTGGGACCAGAGGGTTGATTAGAATTAATAAGTGCTCTTTAATTGATTCAGAGCCATTTAATTCCAATATTCTAGCTCCGATTGTGATAATACGAGATGGAAAGGTTGAGGTTATTGATAACTTCGTAAAAAATTGGGAGACAGAGAGTTTTATTAATACCACAAAGAATTGTATTAATGTTGCAAAAGGGACTAAAATTCCAATATTTTCTTATTCAAAAGCCTTAGAGATTCTAAAAATTATTCTAGCGGCAATTAAGTCGGTAGAAATAAAGTCCGAAGTTAATATATATAAAGAACAATAAGAAAAGGAATTTAAGTTGATTAAGGATTATATTTGAATTTTATATGTTTTAATCCTTGATTTTTCCCTTTTCTTAAATCTTTTTTTACTCGCCAATTATATTTCAGCATTTTGAATAAAGAATTTCCTGGAGTAAAAAATTCTTGGACTGCACAAGATCCATCAGCTTCACTTTTAGGATTCATCTCTTCCCAATATACTTCACGTTTATCTTGATCTGAGATGTAAGGCATCTTTGCAAAAATAGACAAATTTTTACCTTGTTCTCCAGTATATAATGGTTCTGTATCTTTTTCCATAGCGTCAATAAAGTGCTTTGTAGAATTTATAAAAGAAAATCTCCAATCCATTGGTAAATTTTGACCATATTTTTGGACATCTATTCCCTGCTTCACTAATATTGGAGGATATTGAGGTGATTTAGATAAAAAATTACCTCCAGAAGTACATTGATTTATCCACATTATACCATCAGTTCCAGTAATTTCAATAAATTCTTCACAATCATAATAATTACTCGGAAAATAAAAATTGGGAGCTAAACTGAATTCCATTGACCCGAATATGTTTGATTTTTTATCAGAATCCTTATTATACTTCCAAAAAATGTTACTGGGACCATCCATCGTTCCTGAAAAGTAATCAATCCAAGCATACACTTTTTCTACCCTCTTTTGGTTCATAAGCCATAGAGCAAGGGAAAATTTATGAATTCCATCGTCATATACTAATGGGCCTCCCCCACACTTATTAACTTGAACTCTCCATAAATATGATTCAATTAAACTATAAGGCATATGAGGGCCAGCAGTAAGAACAGTATTAATTCGAAAATTTAATCTTTCTCCGATTATACCGTCATCCAGTAGTTCTTTTGCTTTTAATATGTGAGGAGCAAAAATAAAATTTTCAAATAATTTTAACTTAGTATTATATTTTTTACAGACTTTAATCATTTTTTCACAGTCTGTAATCGTATGAGCCATAGGTTTCTGGACAGAAATCCCTTTTACACCTGCTTTCGCACAATATTGCGTCATAGGTGCATGAAGATGATGGGGAGTAAGAATTTCAACAATGTCAAGATTCTCTTGATCAATTTTTATTTTTATCAGCTACAGCAACTATTTCTGTCTTTTCAGAGGATAAATAACCGAGAATATTTAGGTTTGAAATTACACCCGTTCCAATTATTCCTACTCGAAGCATCTTTTAAATCTCTTATCCTTTTTCTATATTGCTTTACTTAAAAATAATCTAAATAATTACTTTTTTATTATTAAATTAAATGAGGAACTAATTAACTCTTTCTTTAATTTTCTAATTTTTATCAAAATAAGTCTCTGGATATTCCGATTAGTTTCTATATTAAATAATAATAAATTTGAGGTTTAAGAACTGAAAGTTAAGATCTTATTTTGTGATAGACATAATAATTGTTTCATTCTGAAGATTTTAATATAGAAGTGTTAAGGAAATCATTACTTCAATAGGTTTTTATCATTATTTTAATTATTAATTTTAAGATTCGTTTGAATATGATATCTTTTTTATATTTTTTTATGTTCTTTCCATTTATTAAAAATAAGGTTTCTCTAAGATGATTTACTCACCAGAACTTCTACTAAATGATATAATTTTAATAATCGTTGCATATCTCTATGTTGGTCTAACAATAATTATTCCAATGCAGTTAAAAAAGCGAAATATAGTTTCTAAGTTCCAGGCTCGAAAATTAGTACATCTATCGGCTGGTCTAACTGTTTTGGTCACACCATTCTTTGCATGGCCTTGGTTTGCTGTAATAGTAGCTGGATCCTTAACCCTTTTAACCTTATTCAGTTCAAAAGATAGTAAAGTTAAACAACTAAAAGAACTATATGACACGATAGGAGAAGAAGCTGAAGAAAAGAAAGGTTTTCTTGAAGGTCCTTTTCATTATTGCTTAAGTATAACACTTTTAGTAGCAATCTTTGTTATTTTTGCACCAAATCAAATGTATTTTCCTATTTCGGGAATTCTAATAATGATTATATCAGATACTCTTGCGAGTTTAATTGGTAAAAAATATGGAAAGTTAGGAATTAAGGTCCCTTGGACAAATTCAAACAGAACCTTAGAAGGGTCTTTAACTTTTTTCATCTCCGCATTCATATTATGTTTTGGTTCTTTTTGGTTTTTTGGCTTTTTAAACAGTTTTACTCAAATTCACTTATCACTTCAAACCGTTTTAATTTTTTCCCTTATCACAAGCTTACTAGCAACTGGGATAGAATTGATCTCCCCATCGACTTGGGACGATCTTACAGTTCCAATCTTAACCACTCTCATTATTTGGCTCTTAACATTATTAGCATAATTTAATATCAATAGTTCATTTTAATTCAAAAAGTAATAGAAAGAATCTCGATACTATGGAAAATTTAAATAAAACTTATGATGTAATTGTTGTAGGTGCTGGAACAGGCGGAACTATAGCAGCAAGATTTGCCGCCCAAAATGGATTAAGAGTATGCTTACTTGATAGAAAACCTAGAAAAGAAATAGGTAATAAGATATGCGGTGATGCTGTAGGCAATGATATATTTGATTTCTTAAGCATTAATAATCCTCAAGGAGAAGAGTTATCCTGTCATATTAAAGGAGCAAAATTATATCCCCCAAATAGAGAAAAATGTTTAACATTAATAGACCCAAAACAAGCAGGGTATGTTGTTAATAGAGTAGAATTTGGACAACGACTTTTAAATGAATCTCTTGATAATGGAGTTGATACTTTTTTAGATAATACTATGGCTTTAAATCTATTATATGATAATAATAGAGTTACTGGTATCAAAGTTAAGCTAAAAAATGGCGAAAAAAAGGAATTAAAATCCAGACTAACGATTGATGCAAGTGGTTTATATTCAAGAATTAGAAAATCCAGTAAAAGTTCTCTCATTGAGAATAATTTTGAAGATAAAGATGCTATTTTGTGCTTTCGAGAAATAATCAGTTTTCCCTCAAGAGATCAAGATGTAATGGATCCAGAATATATCTCCCCCATGCCCTTTAATCTGGGGTAAATAAACCGGACAAGAACAGTTTTTGGAGGGAAAGCGAATGAGAAAGCTGGTTATCGGTATCCTCCCTGTGGTTGTGTTGCTCCCGTTAGGCGACCTTCTTGGTCTTGTACTGATAACGGAATTATGTTTGTAGGAGACGCTGCTTATCAAGTAAACCCTTTACATGGCGGAGGAATAGATTCTTCAATGAGAGCTGGTTATTATGCTGCTGAAACGGCCGTAAAAGCAATTGAAAGTGGTGATTTTTCACTTAATTCTCTATGGAATTATAATAGAAAAATTATGATTAATTTTGGAGCTGAGTTTGCATCTTTAGATCTTTTGAGGAGAGTATTACAATCTTTATCAAATCAAAATCTAAATTTTGGCTTAATGAATGATTTGATTACTGGATCAGAAATTCTAGAGATTGCATCAACAGGGGGATTAAATTTATCTTTGTTTGATATGGCGTCTAAAGCGTTTAAAGGTATTACACATCCGGATTTATTATTAGATTTAAATTATTTAAGGATACGGATGAATGAAATGGCTAACCTATATAAAAATTTTCCGTATTCAGTCGAAAAGTTGCCAGAATGGAGAGATAAAGTAAAGAAGATTTATGATAAAGTTAATAGAATGATAATTCAGGTAAAAAACTAAAATTAATAAACATATTATAATAACGTGAGAAGAATGGGAGATTTATTATTTAAGAACATGACGTATAGAACTACCTATGAATATCTAATCAAAAAAATTAATAAGGAAGGAGCTCTCCATTTTTGTTTGATTGATCCCGACCCCTTAAGACAAAGTCCAAAAAAAGCAAGTCAAATGGCATTATGCGCAGAGGAAAATGGAACAGATGCGATTTTAATAGGAGGAAGTACGGTATTTGATCAAAATTATGTAGAAAAGACTATAAATGCAATAAAAGAGAAAGTAGAAGTTCCATTGATTATATTTCCAGGGGGAATTGCCAATGTTTCTCCAAAAGCTGATGCGATATTTTTTATGTCCTTGCTTAATTCTGAAGATCCTTATTTTATAATAGGACAACAAGCATTAGGGTCATATATGATCAAATCTGCAGGAATTGAACATATCTCAATGGGTTATTTAATTATTGAACCAGGAGCAAGTGCTGGATGGATTGGAAATGCTCGATTACTCCCAAGAGACAAACCTAAACTAACAGCTGCGTATTCCCTCGCTGCTGAGATGTTTGGTTTTCAAATGATATATCTTGAAGCAGGTTCTGGGGGAGATGCAATTCCACCTGAACATATCAGCTTATGTTCCCAAGTACTTTCAGTACCTATTATTGCTGGAGGTGGTGTTGAGACTAAAGAGGATGCAAGAAGTTTTGTTGAAGCTGGCGCAGATATAATAGTTATGGGTTCTTTTATAGAAAAGAATATTCTAAAAGATGATGGTTGTTCTTTGAAACTAATTATTGATGAAATAAAGGAAGCTGGAAGATATAAAAAGAAAAATTTTAAGATAAAATAATAATATTCTCAGTGCTTTTTTATGAAATTTAAAGATGCTTTCGAAATAATGAGACCCATAAATTGCTTAATGGGTGGACTAACTGTAATTATAGGTATTTTGAATACTCGTCAAGGAATTCCTTTTGGAAATCTTTTAATTAATATCATTTTAGGTGTTATTACCTATTATTTTATTGCTGCTTCAGGGATGATAATAAATGATTATTATGATTTCAAATCTGGCATTGATCAAATTAATAGACCTGAAAGACCAATTCCAAGGGGTTCTGTAACAATCAAACAAGCAAAATTTTTATTTATAATTACAGTGAGCATTGGAATTTTAACATCTATTATTAATAGTTTAATTTTAAACTTAGGATTCTTAAATATTCTAATAGCTGCATTATTTGGTTTTATTGGATGGCTCTATGCATTTTGGGGAAAGAAAGACCGGGATTAAAAGCACTTAGGGAATTAGGTATATCTACCCCTTATATTGATTTTAAAATCTCAAAGGATGAAATAAGGATCTTAAGTAAATATTTTCACAAATCTACTGAACCCAGTTCTTTTCTTAATAATTATGATTCTTGGCTTAATCATAGTTATATATTCAATTATCCTATCAATTAAATCGAATTTACTAAAGGAAGAATTTAAAAAAATTAGTCTCCTCCTAAAAATCGGAGCATTTTTAGGGCTTATCGCTTTCTTATTTGCCAGTTTTTAATACGAGATAATAAAATAATAAAAAACCCTTTATAACCAAGATATATATGTTGTTAGAAAAAAATCTTATTTTAAATAATAATTATATTTTAAAATTTTTTTGAAATAAGTAAATCAAGAAAAAATTATTAATCTACTTTAATTAATAATTACTGAGTTTTATGGCATTAAATAATGAACTAATTAAGAAATTAGAAAATCTGACAAACTTTCTAAAGAATAAAAAGCTAATTGTTGCGTTCTCTGGTGGAGTTGATAGCTCATTACTAGCTTTTTTAGCAAAAAAATATTCGATAGAGTCTCTTTCTGTTACTATAAAAACTGTTTTCACTACAAGCCAAGAAACTACAGAAGCTCAAGATTTTGCTAGTAAATACGAAATTCCCCACAAAATTATTGAGTTAGAGCCATTAGAAAATAAGGAAATAGCAAAGAATCCAGAAAATCGTTGAGACCGGGATTAAAAGCACTTAGGGAATTAGGTATATCTACCCCTTATATTGATTTTAAAATCTCAAAGGATGAAATAAGGATCTTAAGTAAATATTTTGGGCTTCCTACTTATTCAAAACCTTCAATGGCTTGTTTAGCATCTCGTATTCCTTATGGACAAAAAATTTCTAAAGATTTAATTGAAATGGTGAGAAAAGCAGAAGAATTTTTACAATCACAATTTGATTTTTCTCAGTTGAGGGTAAGAGTCCACGGAAATAATTTAGCTCGTATTGAAATATTAAAAGAAGAATTAGAAGATTTAATGAACTTAGACTCTCTAAAAATTGTAAGTCAAAAATTAAAAGAAATAGGATTCACATATATAACCTTAGATATGGAAGGATTTCGTTCAGGATCTATGAATGAACTTTTAGATTCAAAAATTAAAAGTACTTTGAATAAACATTAATATAATATACTAAAAAGGCACTAAGTAATATTTTAATATCTGCATGTTTATCTAATACCTTTAAGATATAGAGAAATTTAGGATCTTTGACTCCCAGATTAAATAGAAAATTTTTAAAAGCTTTTAATGGTCCAAAAATTGAAACTGGTTTGTTAGTTGCATAACTTCTAATACTTGATTTAAAATTTTTCGCAGATTTAATATTAAACCATTTTTCTCCTCGAGGGGATATTACATCCAAATCATAAAATTCCCAAGAAAAGAGTTTCTTTCTAACTTTAGCAATAAGTTGATTATATTGATTCTTAATTTTAAAAGTTTCTGAAAGGGATAAAATTTTTGGAGAAATTTTGAACTCCAGTTGCTTATTTGAATATACATTAATTGTGTAATTAATTAATTTATCTTTAACCTCAAAATATCCTAAAATTATGTTATCTTCGTTTAAAATTAAAGAATTTTTAATATCTAAGATAAAAAGATTTTTCTTTGAATCAAATATATCCTCAGATGAAGGTTCTATTTTAAATTTACTATAGAGATAATGACCTTCACTGAGATCCATAATTTCATCAACCTTCTTTCCACAATTAGAGCAGTAACGCATTTCAGGCTTCAGATTCTGCCCACAATAATTACATCGCGTTTGGAAAGATTGGGAAGGTTCTTTCTTATCCATAGATCAAGATTTGATAGTATTGATATATTTAATTATTTTTCTACGTTTATCTAGAGCTTGCTGAGCGGCTTTCTCAACAGCATTTTCCATGCTTTTTAATTCTTTGGGGTTATTTTCACCAATTTCTTGCTTTATCTTCGTATAAGCAGATTCTCTAAAACGCGGAAGTATATTTTGTTGCTCACTATCTTCGTAAATCATTGAAACCTTCTTAGAATCATTAACATACCCAATCTGAGAACATTGAATTCCATTATTTTTAAGATCTTTTATAATTTTCTCCTTAATTGAATCATCACAATAAATTAATAAAGCATCAAGAGAAACACCTAAATAATCTACTCCCACTTTTTCTAATAATTTTATC
>JARRLT010000097.1:0-7700 GCA_037386725.1 Promethearchaeota archaeon | reverse complement strand
ACCATATCTCCTCCTATCCTTAAAGTTGATCCTGCTGTTATTGGAACGTTAGAAAGTTCTGAAATCGTAGAAATCCCACTCATAAAATCAAATAATTTCCCCACATCAGCGTCGTCACCAAGGTGTACATCTACCATAATCGATATAGGCTTAGCACCTTTTACATATAAATCCCTTAATGCTGCTCTTGTTACATGGAAACCACATAAGAAGGGAAAATCACTCAATCTTGAGTGGATTCCTTCCATTTTTGAGACGATGATTAAATCATCTTGATGTTTTTTCAAATTTAAATCACTTAATCTTACCGCTCCCGCATCATCCAACGATGTTGGTGATAAAAAAGCTTTATTTTGTGTTTCTGAAAATTCTGTTATTAGTTTATGAACAAAGAAATCCCCTCCTCCTCGACATCCTACTCCTTGGTTTCCAATTGTCACATTGGCTCGATTAAAATCAAGGAGCTCCTTTATAAATTCATTAGTTAAATCTGAAATATCACTATTTCTGCATTCTTCAAGAACTGCCTGAGCAAGAACATATGCTTTTATTTCTCCGATATTTTTATGATCTAAATATTCTTGAACTAGTCTTTGAATAATTTTCTCGTCATCAAATCCTTTTTGCATTAGATTTCGAGTCAATCCTTCTAAGTCGCTCATAGTTATAAAAATGAAACAAATTAATTGTATTTTTGTAAAGATTATTCAAAAAAGTTAAGATTGAAATGATTAAAATTAAATTTATAAAGATATAAATTAAATTGAATTATAGAACATATTTTAAGATCCATTAATGACAAATTCAAATTATTTTATTTTTATCATTAGTCCCAAAGAGTGGGAAATTATTAGAAAGGAACAATTGATCGGAACGGATCGAAAAGATATCTATGACAAGATTAGATCTAAAGATAAAATTTTAATTTATGTAACAGAAATTTCTGAAATCGATGCGCTCTATGAAGTAGAGAATAAAATACAATTAGATAAAATTGAGCCTAAACTTAACAGTCTTTATCTTCTAAAAATTAGTCTAATTAAGTATTTTGAGAAAAAACCAGACTTTAAAAAAATTATTCAAAAATTAGATTTCATAAAAAATAAAGAGAAATGGTATAGTCATTTAGCGGGAGTAAAGGGTATCAAGGAATTATCACTCAAAGATTTTACTGCGGTAATCAAGTTTTTGCAGTAACCCTATGAAATGAAGATTAAAACCATTATTAATTAAAATTATCCTTCATATTAACAAATTAAGTAATCAAAGAAAATATTCTCTATGAAGATTAGAATTACCACACCTTGTAGGATTCATCTTTCTTTAATTGATGAGAATGGTTATACTGGAAGAGTTGATGGCGGAATTGGATTTATGTTAGATGAACCCAATGTTGTTTTTGAAGCATCAAATTCCGCTAAAGAATTTCAAATCGAGGCTCATAGATATTATAGAGAATCGATTGAAGTTATTAATGAAAAAGCCTCTAAATTTTTTAAGGCATTTAATATTAACAACAAGAATTTTCATTTTAATCTCAAACAATATTATCCTTCACATGTAGGACTTGGAAGTAAAACACAATTATCTTTAGCGATAGCTACAGCAATTGCAAAACTTAAAGATCTAAACCTTTCTCATTGTGAATTAACGAATTTAATGGGTAGAGGAGGTACCTCAGGTATTGGATGGCGTGGATTTCAAACTGGAGGTTTTATCCTAGATGGAGGACATGATTTTGGATTAGGAAAGGAGAAAGAAACATTTCTACCGTCGTCTGCTTCAGATTCTGCTGATCCGGCTTTAACAATGTTTCATTATACCATTCCAGAGAATTGGCGTTTTGTATTAGTAATTCCTAGTGTTAAAAAAGGGGCTTATGGGGACGAAGAGGTAAGTATTTTTCAAAAACACACACCAGTTCCCAAAGAAGAAGTAAATGAGGTTTCTCATCAAATACTTATGAAAATTATCCCTGGATTGCTTAAGAATGATCTTAAAATTTTTGGAGAAGGTTTGAAAAGGATACAATCTATTGGATTTAAGAAAATCGAGATTAGTTTACAAGATAAAATAGTAAAGGATTTACTCGCTTTTCTTGAAGAATATGGAGTTAAGGCTTATGGAATGAGTTCTTTTGGACCTAGTGTCGTTGGAATAACTGAATCCGATAAGGAAGCGAAGGAACTTATGAGAGAAATAAAGAAAAAACTCAAAAGTATAGGCGGACACTTCTATATATGTAAACCAAATAATTCTGGAGCAAAAATTGAAATCTTAGACTAAATATCATGAAATCAAATCAAAATAAAATTTATTTCGCTAAAGATCTTTCTAATCGAGAACGCGCCTCTTTTGAATTAGGGATAAAGTTAGGGGCATTGTACCATATTCTTTGTGGGATTCCTATTTCGAAGAATGAATATACAATTTCTTCAATTGAAAAAGGGATTGAAGCAGCCATTTCAACCCAACCTTTTGTTAAATCTGTTAATATCTCGTTGAATAAATCCAAGATTATTGGTACAAAATCTAATCAATATGATTATGATGAAGTTACAGGTAAGATAATTGATGCGAAGGTTAAAGTTGTATATGAGAATATTGAAATTGTAGGTAAAATTAAATGGATTGATAACCTGAATTATCCTTTAATGTATGTAGATAAAATAATTAAAAGAAATGATTAATAATTAAAATTCGATTACTTAAAATACGAAATATATTCTTCTACTAAATTAACAGTATTTAATGATTCTTTGTTCATTCCAAATCTTTTTATCTCTTTAATATAATGATTAGCTCTTTTGTCTAACTCTTTAAATATTTCCTGATGGTTTTGTTCATATGCTACTTTTTTTTACCAATTTTTTCTCAAGAAATGATTTGCAGAGTAATAAGCCCCAAGTCCCTTTTATGAAAGATATTTTAGATATCTTTTGAGAATTCTTTAACTTAATAGGAAAAGGAAGTTTTAGTATCTCATATTTTCTTTTGGGGAATTCTTTTATTTTAAGAGGAGAATCATTTCCTTTTAGAGCAGCTAAAGCATAGAGATATATATTATCAATAAAATTGACAACAAGTAGTCCATTTTGTTTTAAATTTTTAAAAGTTGACGTAGTAGGATAAGGGTAAATTCTGATATCTCCCTTTTCAGTAAATCTTATACCCATACAAGACGTATTAGGCATTAGATTAAATTTTTGTGTTGAAATATTATATGTAGTTGCCAAAATTTCATATAGATTATTGCTCTTTAATCCAAAATCCTCAAATGGAAAATTCATTATAATTCAATTTGCAACAAGCTAAATTTTGTAATCTTTGGTCGCGGGTATTCTTTTTCTGGATAAATTCTCCCCGTTATAGGAGGAGCACTATTATATATTTCCTCGATGTTAATAACGCCAAATTTTATTCCTCTAAATTTATGGATTCCTATATAAATTCCTTTAATAACTTGATTTGCAAAATCAAAATTCATACAAAAAACAGCGACTTTTGTATTTTCAGGAATCTTAATGAGATCATTTTTTAAGGTTGATAATGGAAAAACTAATCTATTATGATCTGCTGCCTGAAGTGGTATACAAGGAATGATTATTGGATATCCATCATTGGGGTCAATATAGGATATAGCTCGTACAGCAATAGGTTCAGTAAACAATTTGTATCCTATTACACCTAATCTTTCTTCTTTAAGGTTTGTTTTTGCTCCCCCCTTTCCAATTAAATCTTTTAAAATTCCCGTTATTATTCCAAATAATGATAAATCTCTTAGATTTCCTGAAGCAATAATTTCGTTATAATAGGCAGTATGGACTCTTACATAAGTGAAGTATCGCATTAATTCGGATTTATTAAAATGTTCTAAATCTTCTCCTTCCTTTTCAATATGTTTGAAATTTGCTTTAACTTGTAAAAATTTAAAAGGAATTTCTGCGGTCATATAAAGGATACCTTGTTTTGGATTTTTCCTTACATTTTCTTTACTCTTTCCTTCTGTAAATGCACCCCAAACTATTTCCTTCTTATTTATAGCCCTATTACTCGAGATCATTGTAATATGAGGCCATCCTCTTTCATCAATGGTAGATATCAATTTTTCTGCTTTTTTCTTCATAATTTTTTTACCTCAATCTCAATAATAATTAAATTTAATAAGTTAACATGATGGTAAAGAAGATCTATCTGGTTTAGTTGAAATCTCTCCAAATTCTCTTTCATTTCTCGTTAATCCAGACCACTTCACATTTTTTACTCCCGATTGAATTGCATAACTATATAATTTCTCAATCTCATTTTCTCTCATAAGAGGTATTTCCTTCAGTTTCCATTCTAAATCTAAACGTTCATATTTATCTTTACACAAATTATTAAAAGTTAATAAATCCCATCGTTCTGGAATATTCTCTAATTCTTCAACAATAAATTTTCCAATTCCTTTGATATTAGTTTCTGTAGCTGTATAGTTAGGAATTACTGGTGTTCGAATCCACATGACTTTTTCGTGCTTAAACATATATTTTGCTATCCATTTAGCATTTTCAAGAATTTTTTCATTGGAAACATTTGTAAATCGCATATGTTTTTCTGAATCTATTTCTTTTATATCTAAAAGAATTAAATCTACAAATGGAAGTAATTTTTTATAGATTTCTCTAGAAGCATATCCACAGGTGTCTAAAGCAGTGCTAATTCCATTTTCTTTACATTTTTTAAGAAAATTTTCGACAAATTCTTGTTGTATTGTTGGTTCTCCCCCCGAAATAGTAATTCCTCCGCCAGATTTCTTATAATATATTTTATCCTTAATTATTTCATGAAATAATTCTTCTAAATTCCATAATTCTCCAAACATATGCAATGCAGTACTAGGACATTCTTTAGCACAATCTCCACAGCTTGTGCATAATTTTCTATCTATATGGATCTTCTTTCGATCAAATGATAAAGCTTTTTGTTTACAAGTTTCAATACATCTTTCACATCTAATACATTTATGTTGTAACCATTCTAATTGATATTTTTTTGAAATTGATTCTGGATTATGACACCAAACACACCTTAATGGACATTGTTTCATAAAAACTGTAGTTCGAATACCAGGTCCATCTTCTGTGGACATTTTCTGAATTTGGAAAATATTTGCTTTTTTATTAATCAAACTTTACCACCTAAAAGGTACTACATCTTATGGCTTTCTCTTGCGATTATTTCATCTTGTAGTTCCTTTCCTATCGCCGTGAAATATGCATTATATCCTGTAACACGTACCAACAAATTTTTATAATTTTCCGGATGTTTTTGAGCATCTTTTAACATTTCTGCATCAATCATATTAATCTGTAAACAAGTACCACCATTTTCAATATATCCCTTTAAATAAGCCCTAAATTTACTTTTATGTTCTGGATCTTTTAATATACTTGGGTTAAATGTTATTGTGTGGCTTGCCCCGTTAGGTAAGTAATTTATAAAATCCCCATCTTCAGTTTTTCCTCCTAATGCTTTTCCAACCGAATTGGTTACTGCAGTAGGTCCTTTTGAATCTACTCCATCGGTAGGACATATTGCATTTGAGAGAAATGTTCCAGCATTTCTTCCATTTGGGGTTGCTGGAGTCATTGCAGCATCAGCTCCTGCCCAATAATTCCATGATAACATACCTGGTCGAAACTGAAAATCGGTTGGTGTTTTATATTTCCATGTTTCTTCTGCCCAAAATTTCATCACTTTTCGCCCTAATTCATCTGCTTCATCATCATCATTTCCATACTTCGGAGCTTTATTTTTCAAAACAGTTTGCATAATTATTTTATTATTACTTTTTTTCTTCAAAAATCATTTGCTTAATCGCCAAAAGTGAATCTACTGTTGTTGCGAACCCAACTCCTTCTATAGTAACAAATCTAATCTCTGAGCCTCCAGTTCGAATATCTAATCCCCTTTCTATGCATCCTTGAACTATTGTTGAAAGATATGGTGTTGGTAAATATTTACTCCTTGTTTCTTCAGTTTTATTATATACTTCAACAAGATATTTAATAATAAATGCCATCTGTTGCTTCCAAGCATCCCAAAATTCCTCCCATGTTTCAAAATCTTCTGGATTACCTGTCTTAGGTCCGAATTGTTCACCATCTTTTCCCCAATCCTTACTATAATTTCCAGGTAAATTTTTTCCATTCCATAATGTTAATTCAATACTTTTAACTAAATTTGGATTACAGTTTACTGTTCCAGACCTATCATTACCTTGCATTGTATTTTCCAAACATCCAACACATGCATAATCCCAAGCTTCTTCTTTTGGAATTCCTTCCTTGATCATTCCAGCTATACTTCTTTCATCAAAATTAATTAAAAATGGGGCTCCCTGTGATCGAGAGATCATATCGATAATGATATTCAATAATTTATCTGGTGAATTTCTATGCAATCTTATATTTGGTTTAGGTTCTAAAATAGGCGACCATTCATCTATAACCTCTAATATAGTATATGTGAGTTCATTAGTTAAATCCTCTCCATTGGATCCGCACCCGCTAAGTGTCATTAGCTGTCCGAAACTTGAGGTTATCCCTTGTTTTCCTACTCGTATCATAGCATCATAAGCAGTGTTGCAATGAAACCAAAAACTTCCCAATATATCTTTTGCCATTTGTTGCGTTATATTTTGTTCCTCAATAACATCCTTTTTATATAATTGCCAGAGATGCTGATCGGTTCTGCCAAAAGATACACCTGGGCCTGGATATGATTCTTCCGCCATAATTAACATATGAGTTAACCAAATTGCTTGAACTCCTTGCCAAAATGTTTCTGCTGGTTCCCAAGGGACTTTTTCTAAGTTTTTTGCTATTATTTCTAACTCTTCAACACGCTCTTGAGATTTAGTAGTTGATTTAAGGCGCCGGCATTCTTCAGCATAGTTTTTAGCTAATTTTTTAGGAATTTGAGTTGCTTTTATCATTGCTCTTAATTCAGCACCTTTTGAACCATTTTTTTCTTTAGTAGAAAGATTTTCATAGCGCTGTTTAACTTTTTCATATAAATATTTAAATCCTTTTGTCAAGACCGTTTCATAATCAGGAATTAAGTGCCCTCCAGTTGCTCCCGTATTTCCAAATCCTGATTTATGAAATTTAAAAAATGCCTTTCTATCCTTTAAGAGCTTTTTCCAATATGATTTTGCTTCTTTCTTATCGAAACAATTACTTAGTTGAGTATTAAAACGGCCTCCTGCTATTAAATCATTCTCCGAAATGATTTCAGCTGGTATATAATTTAGCATCACTTTTTCGAAAAATATCATCCTTTTTTCAGGTAGGGAATAATTCCAAAAATCCTCTGGTAAGTCTACATTAGTTGCCATAGATCGATAGGATGACTCAAAAACACCCTTCCCCTTTTTACCAATATAAGTATGCACTTCTGGAGCTATATAATAGTCTTGTTCGTTGAAAATAATGTCCCATTCTGTTCCTGTAGTGAATGCCATATTTTCATTTGCCCATTCTCTTTCTGTGCCTTTAAAATAATAATCTCGTAACCACTGTTGCCTTTTAGAAAGATCATGTGGTTTCGCTATGGGATATTTTGTATTATTTTTTATATTGCCCTTACTTTCACTTCGAGACATTAAAAATTCCTCATTCTTTTTATTATAATATATTTCTTTTCTTTTTCAAAAA
>JARRLT010000096.1:0-12293 GCA_037386725.1 Promethearchaeota archaeon | reverse complement strand
GGGCCAGGTTGCCGATGATGCGGTTGCGAGGGTAGGGGAGGCCGGCATTTTTGATTGCCGCCCAAGAGCCAGAAAAATCCCCAGGGGATAGGCCGCTATCATACCGAAAAAGGAGAGGATAAATGTCAGTGGCAGCCCACTCCATTGTGAAGTTTCAACAACGGGCATACCTAAAACGCCACCATGCATCAGCGTTCCCATGACAATCAGATTGATAGCCCAGAGCCAGATAAGGGATTTTTTCCAGCGGGAGCGTTCTTTGGAGTAGACAACCAGCGCGAGTAATAAAATCATTGCCAGAAGTCGTGGGATTTCTGATAGAATATCAAAAAATGTAGAAATTTTAAAGTCTTCTTTTCTTCTCATTCCAGGATTTGGATTTCAAGGAGGAAACGCAAGTGATATTAAGTTTGGTTTTGATAAGAATGGCTTAGGGGGGATAGTTAATTCATCACGTGGAATCATGTTTGCTTATAAGAATAATAAAAAGTATTCAGATGAAAAATACGATAAGGCTGCCAGATCTCAAATTATTACTATGAATGAGCAAATCAATAAAGCAATTAATCTATCCTAATTAGTACTCAATATCACATTATCAAAATGGGATAATCCTTGTAGTTACCATTAATATAAAAAATAAGAGTGGAATGGTAAGGCAAATTAAGACTACTATAGACTTTCCAATACCGACTTTATGAAGTATATTTATAGCGTTTACATCAACAATTACAAAAATTAAAATTACTATTATTAAAGGAAATACAGGAGGTCCTGTTTGATACACTCCAGCAAATGACATTAATATCACAGGTGAACTGATAAATATAAATAATCCTATTTGAATTCCAAAACTTCCAAGGACCCAAACAAAGTTTTTTCTCGTTTCTGCTTTGGAAATGGACAATCCTATTTTTAGCATTATTAATTCAATTAAAATAAACCCAACTATAGATGAAATAATAATAATTAATCTGGGAAGAGTCGACGGAATAATTGGTATTTGAAATAATAGATTTAACATTTTGAAGTATCGACTTGTTTTAGTTATTTCCTATAATTATGAAATTTTAAAACTACATTACATTTAACTAAATATCTTATAAAAATATAAAGCAAAATTTTTGATTTAAATTTATTTCTTAATCTTAAAGCAATTATTTTAAATAGAAATAGAATATTACAAAAAATATCAGTATCAAATTAAAAATAAAAAATAAATTACATGGAGGAATTACTACAAGAAGAAGAGGTTTAATTTATCAATGGCAGATACGAAGAATAACGAAAACGACGTTAGAATATTCGTAGGGGTTTGTCGCTGAGGTATAAACATCGCAGGTACAATTAATACGAAGGAATTAGCTGAATTCGCTAAAACGCTTCCTAACGTAGTTGAGGCTGATGAATATATAAGTATGTGCACCGAACCTGGAGCTGAGTTTATCAAGGAAAAGATGAAAGAATCTAACGCAAATAGATTTGTTATATCCGCCTGTACACCTAAAACACACGAACCAGTGTTTGAAAGCGTGTTAGAGGACATGGATATGGATCCTTCTTATCTTGAATTTGTAAATATAAGAGAACACGCAAGTTTCGTGCATAGAGATAATCCAAAGGGAGCTCAAAAAGTTGCTCAAGATGCCATACGATCAGCAGTGGCAAGGGCAGCTGACTTAGAACCAATAGAAATAAAAGAAGTGGATATTACTGAAAGAGCACTAATAATCGGTGGAGGAGTTGCTGGTTTAACTTCTGCAATAGATTTAGCGGAAGAAGGAATAGAAGTTCATTTGGTTGAAAAAACTCCCACGATTGGGGGTAAAATGGCTCAATTAGATAGAACTTTTCCAACTGATGATTGCTCCATTTGAATATTGGGGCCAGTAATGTTAGAAGCCGCAAGAATGCCGAACCTGAATATCTATACTTATAGTGAAGTAGAAGATGTAAAGGGGTTTGTAGGAAATTTTGATGTAAAAATACGAAAACATGCTCGTTATGTAAATAATGACTGTAATGGCTGTGGATCTTGCGTAGAAGTATGTCCTGCTTACGGAGCTGATGAATTTAATGAAGGAATGAATCCCCGAAAAGCGATATATATTTCTTTTCCACAAGCAGTACCTTCAATGGCACAAATTGATATGGATCGCTGTATTAAATGTGGTTTATGTCAATCCGCTTGTGAATTAGAAGCAATCGACTATGATCAAGAAGATGAAATTATTGATTTAAAAGTCGGTTCGATTGTCGTAGCTACTGGTTGGGATGAATATGAACCACCTAAAGGATACCTTGGATATGATGAATATCCAAATGTTATAACCCAGATGAAACTTGAAAGAATGTTAGCTCCAAATGGTCCAACGGTGGGACATTTAATAAGGCCATCGGATGGGAAAACACCTGAAAAGATTCTTTTCATTCAATGCGTTGGTTCAAGAGACCTTACTAAAAACACCTATTGTAGTTCGGGAGTATGTTGTATGATCTCGATAAAAAATACAAAACTCATCAAACAACATTATCCAGAAGCAGATATAACGGTAGCTTACATGGATATTAGAGCTGCTGGAAAGGATTATGAAGAGTATTTTACAGCATCTAGAAAAGAAGGAATAAAATATATCAGAACAAATATTTCGAAGATCAGAGAAGATCCTGAAACACATAATTTAAAAATTGTGATGCAAAATACCTTAAGGGATTCATTAGGATTACAAGAGGAAGAATATGATATGGCAGTATTGTCCTGTGCGATGGTACCACCGAAAGGAATTCAGAAATTAACAAACATGCTCAAATTAGAAACCAGTCAAGATGGATTTTTCAAAGAGTTCCATTCAAGATTGAATCCAATCGATACAAAAATACCTGGAATAACATTAGCTGGTGTAAGTCAAGGTCCAAAATCGATAGCAGAATCAATCTCACAGGGAAGAGCTTCAGCATCTTCACTTGCACGATTAATGAGTAAAGATAAGTTCAAAATTAGGTTAATTAGAGCTACTGTAGATAAAGAGAATTGTGCAAAGTGTGGATTATGTGAGTTAAATTGTCCATATAATGCCATTAAACTAATGGAAGATGGTGCTGAAGTAGATGAAATACTCTGCAGAGGATGCGGATCTTGTCTAGCAAATTGTCCTTCTGAAGCAATTACTCTTAGATATTATAGAGAACATCAATATGAAGATCAAATTGATGCTATCTTAGAGGAAGTTTAAAGAGGTGCATTAAATGAGTTCAGAGAGTCAAGATAATGTAAAGATTATTAGTTTCATGTGTTGGAAGTGAGGTTATGGGGCTGGAGATATGGCTGGAACAATTCGAGCTCAATATCCAGCAACAATAAGACCCATTAGGATTAATTGTACGGGGAGAGTCACGCCAAGTTTAATGATGCGAGCAATTGGAAAAGGTGCCGATGGAATTATTGTTTCCGGATGATACCCGGGTGAATGTGATTTTGAAACAGGAAATTTAGTTGCAAAAAAGAATGTTGAATATGTAAAAAATGTCTTAAAAACGACTGGAATTAATCCAGAACGTGTTCAAATGTTTCATTGCTCAGCCGCTGAAGGAGCAAGATTTCAAGAAGAAGTGACAAGGATTTCAAAACTAATTGAAAAATTAGGTAAAAACCCCTTAAAACCATCCTTAGATGAAAAAAAGGATGATTCAAAAAAAGAGAAGAATAAAGCCGAATAGAATGACTCTTGAGAAATAAAACTTAGTCTCAAGCGGACAGACCTCGTAAGGTTGGATTCGGGATATAAACCTTTTTTAATTTTTCTTTTTAAATTGCTTTTTGTTAAAATTGATTTTTAAAAATTTAGTATTTGTTTTTATTTTAAGATTAATTAGTAATTTATAATATGCTGTTTGGTAAAAAACCAATTGAAAGAGCAACAGAAAGATTTGAAAAAGCAGAAGATTTATTCGAGGCAAATCAATATAGAAAGTCGGGTAAATATTTTGCCTCAGCTGGAGAGATCTTTTTTGAGGAGAAGATCTCCTTTGAGAGAGCAAAAGAATCTTTTTTTAATGCAGCGAGATCTTTTCTAAATGATGAGAGATTTGAAGATGTTTTGCGCTGTTTGCGACTTGCAGGTAATTCTGCTCTTCAAGAGAAGGATCAAATTCTTGAGGCGAATAAATTTTTTACAAACTCAATTGAATATATAACATATCTCAAGGATAAGGAAGATAGGGATTATAACTATGTATTGTTTTCAGTTCTAAATTATATGTGCTTATTTTTGAAAGGAAAATCCGAGAAGGGATTGAATCTGTTAAAGAAGATAAAAAAGAGAGTAGATGACAGTTACTTTAAAGAAAGTAAACTAATTCATCTTATTACTGATTTTATTCTTGCTATAAGAGATAATAAGCTTGCTTATTTGGAAAAAGTTGAATCTAATTTTAATGATTACGGAGAACTAAAGGAAGCAGAGAAAAAATTAATTAAAAATGTAATTATGGTTGCTAAAACAAGTATAAATATTGTTCCTCACCTTCAAATAAAAGAAAAACAATATACCACAAATGATGTAATAGATCTTCATGCAGAGATAAAAACTGATTCTCTATTGGATTTTAAGGAGAATTCTTTTTATAATTATGAAATAAAAAGTTTGAAAATAATACAAATACGCTTAAATCTTTCAGATAATCTTACAAGTCAAAATAAAGTCGAATTACCCCTTGATATAGAACCTGGAAAGACATTGAATTGGGATTATAAAATAAAACCTCACTTTCTTGTTGAAGAAAGTCGCATTGGACCTATTAAAATGACGTGTAAGATAGATGACAAATTCATATGTTATTTAGATAGTAATTCAGTAATAAAACCAAATATAATATCTCCTCCTGCATCATTAGATGTCTCAATAAAAAATTTATTCTGTAAAACCTAATGAGAATATAAAATGGGAAATTAGTCTTAAACCGAAAGAAGCAGGAGATTTTGAAATAGAACTCTTTCTCAAATATAAGGATCAAGATCTTAACCCAATTGAAGAAAAAAAGAAATTTCCATTTTCAATAAAACTATAATAGATTTTAAATGAGAATAGGTTCTTTATGATTATATGTTACCTCTTCGCATTTATCTTTTCCAATAATTATATCATCCTCTAACCTTATTCCCCATTCTCCTTGCCAATACAAACCTGGTTCGTTCGTGTAAACCATATTTTCTTTTAAAGTATATTTTTCATCTACATTATGACTAATTCTCATACCTATATCGTGAGCAACAAACCCAAGTGAATGACCAAGTCCATGGAAAAATAATTTATTATGGTCATATCCCTTTTCTTCTAAATGTTTTCTACATTCCCTAGATGCAGTAAGATTATGTTCTCCATCTACATAATACTTATTAGCAATCTTTTTTGCTTTATAAAGAGCATT
Source organism: Promethearchaeota archaeon (assembly GCA_037386725.1). GTDB lineage: Archaea > Asgardarchaeota > Lokiarchaeia > Sigyniarchaeales > SOKP01 > JARRLT01. Next base: position 6,866 of record JARRLT010000096.1, on the reverse strand, counting down.
ATAAGCTTTTTTAAATTTATCTGGTGGATTATTTCCAATCCAGTACGTCCATGTAATATCAGATGACATTTCATCAATTCGCATCCCACAGTCAATTAACAGAACACCTTCTTCAAGTTTTTTATTGCTTGTATTATGATGGGGATCAGCAGAATTTTCATTCATCCCTACAATGGTTTCAAAGGAGACATTTCCTAATTTCATAAATTCATATTCAATCTTTGCTTTTAAATCTCTCTCAGTCGTTCCTATTTTAGCCCAATCGGGGACTAATTCTAAAATTTCCAAAGTTGCTTTACATACATTTCTAAGGTCTTTTAACTCTCTCTCATTTTTAACACTTCTTAATTCATAGATTATTGGTGCCGCAGAAACAAAATCAGTTCCTGAAGATAAATTTTTAAGTGAAATATAATCTCCAGCAGTAATGAAATCAGCATAAGATGTGCTTTTAGAGTCTAATACATGTTCCCCGTAGTTTAGAGCTATTTTTGATTTATCCAAAAATTTTTTTAAATAGGTAACTAATTCACTTAGTTTTTTGTAAGTTATAACTTTAGCTGAAATGTTTCGACTTTTCAATGATTTTTCTATCATTGGGGCTTCCATCTCACTACTAATAATTTTATGATTACCATCAGCAGATATAAAAATATAATGTTTTGCATGGGATGCAACGCCTAAAAGATATCGCGAATTAATATCATTATCTTCATTACAAGCAATTAACCATCCATCAATTCCTAAATCTCGTAATAAATTTTGAGCTCTTTCAAATTTATTCATAATTCAGAAAATAGTAAGATTTCTAATTAATTTTTTTATTTGGATTTAGAATAATTAAAAGTAAAGAGAATTAATTTTGAAACAAGTAACACAAAAGAGGTTCTTCTTAACTATAAAGATGCTGCTAAGCTTGGACAAAAGGCAGGAGAACGTGTAACTATTAAAAATTTAGGAACAAAGAAACCTCATAACAAGTATTGGATAGCAATCTTACAAATTGCTCATTCGGACTCTATTTTATCTGCTGGGGAAATTGGAATATTTGAAAATACATTAAGAGATAATGAAACATTAAATGAAGGTGATGAGGTCTCATTAAATCCAGCTAAGCCTCCCGATTCTCATATATTTATAAGGAAAAAAATAAGTAAACAGAAGTTAAATGCAGATGAAATAAATAGAATTATTGCAGACGCGGTATCTGGAAGTTTATCAAGAATAGAAATATCGTCTTTCATCACGGGTATAGAAATAAACGGTGCGGATAAAGATGAAATGACAGCTTTAACTATAGCAGAGGCTGAGAGTGGAGAAAGGTTTAATTTCGGTCCGGAAGTCTATGATAAACATAGTACATAAGTTTATAAATCCATAAACTTAGCTAAAAGGTGGAGTTCCGGGTAATAAGGTCTCTTTAATTATCGTTCCTATTGTGGCTGCTGCTGGATTAATGATTCCGAAAACATCCACTAGAGCAATTACTTCTCCCTCCGGTACGGCAGATTCTATGGAAGTACTTGCTCCAGTAACTTTTACATCTGAAGAATTGAAAAAAATACTTTCAAAAGAAAATGCATTTATTGTTTGGGGCGGATCTTTGGATATTGCTCCTGCAGATAATGTTTTAATAGAAGTGGAACGTCCTCTCCATTCTGATCCTCCTGGTCTTATGATTCCTTCAATTCTTTCCAAAAAGCTAGCTATGGGTGTTCGAAAATTAGTTTTAGACGTACCTGTCGGTCCTGGAACAAAATTTCCTACTCCTAAAGATGGTGAGAGTTTTTCGCATCTTTTTAAACTAATAGCAAGTAAAATTGGAGTAGAAGCTGAATGTGCTCTTACTTTAGCTCATCAACCAATTGGCCATAATATTGGTCCTGCAATTGAAGCAAAAGAAGCTTTATGCTTATTGAGAGACTATTCTGCTGGACCAAATTCACTTATTGAAAAATCAACCTCCTTAGCGGGAATTCTTTTGGAGATGGGAGGCAAAGCTCAAAAAGGACAGGGACAAGTTATGGCTAAAGAGATTCTACGTTCTGGAAAAGCTTATGAAAAGATGAAAAGTATAATTGAAACACAAGGAGGAGATCCTGAGATAAAACCTGAGGATATCGAATTAGGACCCTATCAGAAAGAATTTTATTCAAATAAATCAGGGCATATTACAGAAGTTAACAATTCAATAATAAATCAGATTGCCAAAGCAGCTGGATGTCCGTATTCTAAAAAATCTGGAGTAGAAATATTTAAAAAACAAGGCGCAATGGTAAATGAAGGGGATCTCATTTTTAAGATTTATTCCAATAGTCAAAATAAATTGCAGAGAGCCGAAAAGATCTATAATTCAACAGGTGGACCAATTATTCTTGGAGGAATGATGATTGAGAGGATCTAATAAAAAGTAAACATCCTTCTCACTCAACACCTAAGTCATATTTTAAATTTAAAAAACAATTCTAAATATTTAAATTATTTAACTTTTTAACAAATAAAACTAACTAAAATTTTTAAAATATTTATATACTAAAAGCTAAACTTAAATAAGTCTCTATATATTGATTTTAAGTAATGGAGAAGAAGCCTTCTGAAATTTATGAGGAATTTAATAATAATACAATAAATAAATCATTAGCAGCAAAACATTTTGTCTCCATTATTGAAAGTAGCGAAAATCAAATTCTAAGAATTCAGTCTTTAACCTTCCTCAATAAGATTGGTATAGTAGATTCAGAGATCTATGAATTACTAGAAAATCTCTTGATCTCCGATAGTAATGAGAAAATTAGGAAGATTGCGGCTGAATATATCAAAGAATCTTTTTTTGAGAAGGCTCTTAATCCTATGCAATTTTCTTATAATCATGAAAAATCTATTGTAAATCTTATTCCTATTGTTTCTACGATTGGAAAAATCAATTCTGTAAAAGCAAAATCTTTTCTGATTAATGAAATTAAAAAAATAGAAAACAATAAATTTGAAACTGAAAAGATTTTAGAAGATAGCTATACAAATACGCAATTAGCAGAATTTTTTATTGAATATCTTATTATTCGTAATTTAGAATATAAGTATGATAAGACAGAATATAAAATTAAAAACAATCATGTTGTTGAACTAAATTTATCTGATGTGAGTAGTCACGTCTTCGAATGGAATGTACTCAATAAAGTCCCAGATTATTTATCAAATTTGTCTTTCTTGAGAGGACTCTCTTTAAAATTTAATCATTTAAGAAGTGTTCCTAAATCTCTCAAAAATTTAAAGTATTTAGAGGCATTAGACTTAAGTTATAATAAAATAAAGAAATTTCCCGGAATAATTAAGCATATTTCTTCTTTAAATATATTAAATATGTCATATAATCGCATTGAAGAAATCCCTCAATCAATTAGGTGTTTAGAAAATTTAACAAGCTTAAATTTAAGAGCAAATGCTTTAAAAAGGCTCCCTAATGAATTAAATTTCTTAAAACGTCTAAAGAAATTTAATATAAGGGATAATGAGATAATTAAACTTCCGGATATATTTAATTCTTTGGAAGAATTAGAGATGTTGGATTTAGCATCTAATAACTTAAAGAACATCCCAAGTTCACTCAAATGTCTTAAAAATCTAAAATATTTAAACTTAGGAGGAAATGAAATTGATGTAATACCTTATTGGATAAAAAACTTAAAAAATTTAGAGGAATTACATTTTTATGATAATAATATTGAACATCTTCCAAGAGAGATCGGAGTTATTAAAAATCTTAAAACATTGACATTATGGAATAATAAAGTGAAAAATTTACCCCAATCTCTTAAAAACCTCAAAAACCTTAAAGTATTAAATTTAAGTTGGAACCATTTAAATGAATTACCCCTCCTTTTAGAAGATCTCCCTAACTTGGAAATTTTAAGTTTATGGGGTAATAAAATTAATGAACTTCCCGAACAATCACTAAAATTTCCTTCTCTAAAAGTTTTAGATTTAAATTTCAACAATATTAAAAGAATTCCAGATTCAATTAAAATGTTAGAAAAAAATGGAATCATAATATATAAATGAACAAGATTGAATATGATGTTGGATTTACACCCTCAAGAAATTTATTTGAATTATAAAAATAATCATTTTTCAAAGGAAAATACTTTAGTAAAATTGAAAATGATTATAGAGAATTCAAAAATCTCAAAGTATCGGATAGAGAGTATGGAAATAATCTATAACTTAGGAATAACTAACGGAGAAACATTTCATTTTATGGAAAACATTCTTTTATCAGATTCAATTGAAAACATGAGGAATTTAGCTGCGCTTATAATTGGTAAATATTTTTTTCATTCTGCGTTAAAACCTATGAGTTGGGCATTTTATCATGAGGATTCACCAACTTGTTTAAAGACGATCTATAATTATTTAATTAAATTATTAAAAGATAATGTAACATTAAAAGATCCTAGTAAGCGTATACTTCTTATTAATGAGCTAGAAAAAATTCAGGAGCCAGAGTATAAAGTAGAAGTTGATATTCTTAAAGAAAAAGAAACTTTTAGAAGATTATCAACTCGGAATATAGCTAATATTCTTATAAATTATTTTACAATAAATTATTTAAAGAAAGTTTATTGGCGCATTTCCTATGATCTTGAGAAATTTAATATTAAAAAAATTGATTTTAAATTTCAAAGTTTAAATACCATTCCATTGCCATTAAAGAATTTAGAAAATTTAGAAATACTAACTCTTCGATTTAACCAAATAAAAAAAGTTCCTTTATGGATTAATAAATTAAAAGATTTAAGGGAATTAAATTTAAACGTTAATGAAATTCATAAATTACCAGAATCGATAATAAAATTATCCAAATTGGAAAAACTTTCTCTATGGAAAAATAAACTAACAAAACTGCCCACGAAAATAGGTAAATTACAGAATCTAAGGATTTTGAATTTACGATTAAATAAAATAGATAATCTTCCTGCCTCAATTGGAACTCTTTATAATTTAATAGATCTGAACTTACATGATAACAAATTACGAAACGTTCCAAAAACTATTGGAAATCTCAATGAACTAAATGATTTAAATCTCAGTTGGAATGAATTGGATAATTTACCCGAAGAGATTGGTAATCTTGCGAATCTTGAAAGATTAGATTTAGGAAGAAATGAGTTATCATTTTTACCATCATCAATAGGAAATTTGAAATCCTTAAAATATCTAGACCTAAGTGAAAATAACCTTATTTTTCTTCCTAAAAAATTTCAATTATTACAAAATTTGGAATTTTTAAATCTATCAAGAAACAAATTTGAAAAAGTACCTGAAATTTTAATTAAATTAGAGAATTTAAAAGAGCTCTATTTGGATTATGATTTAATTGAACAAAAATCTTACATACTGACAAAATTATTTGATTTAAATATTAAAATTAATAGATAGATACTATTTTCCCTTTTTATTGAGTTTTATATAATTCTACAATTTCTTTGACCGTTGTTACATCCTTTGGGTCCTTTTCAGGTCGAAATCTTTGGAACACGGGAAAACGCATTGAATATCCTAATGAAGAGAACTTTTCACTAATTGTTATTTCATCACCAATAATTTCTATAACTATTTCTGGTTTCAACCATATATCTGGCGTATCATCACAGAAGACGTTAGAAGGTTTACTTGTCATCTCCAACTGAGAAACCTCCTCTTTCAAGGTCTCCATTATTTCATCCGTCCATCCTGACGCTATTCTTGTAAATCCTTCAAAAACATCATTTTCTTGATCGTATATTGCTCCGATATATGTACCATAGACACCTTTTCTTCTCCCTCTTCCATAAAATGCTCCCACTAAAACGACATCAATAGTATCTTTTAACTTTCCCCCTTCTAATCCTTTTAATTTAATCCATAAAAATCCTCGGTTTCCTGCTTGATAAACGGAATCTTCTTTTAAGGATTTAGCCATAATCCCCTCATTTCCTTTTTCACGTGCTTCGTTGAAAAAATCAAGCAATTCTTCAATGGTGTTGATTTCTCGAGATTGTACTAATCTAATTTCATCTTTAGGGATTATTATTTGTTCTAATTTTTTTCTCCGTTGAGGTAAAGGTTTATTAATATAATCTTCATCTTGATATTTTAAAATATCAAATAGAAACAAACAAACTGGAATTTTTTTAATTGTGTCTTCTATGTCATATTTTCTTCTTCTTTTACTCAAGACTTGAAATGGAAGCATTTTTTCATAAAAATGATCCATTGCAACAACTTCTCCTTCTAATATAACATTTTCAGCTTTAACATTGCTACGTATAAATTGACATACATCTGGATATTGCTCTGAAATCTCTAATAATCTACGTGAAAATAATATCACTTCATTACCTTTTTTGTGAATTTGAAGTCTTTCTCCATCTAATTTATATTCCGCTATGAAAGGTATACCCAACTTTTCTGGAAATTCCATATAAGGTACTCTGGAAGCTAACATCATTAAAACAGGAATACCATAAGAGACTTTCATCCTTTCTAATTCTTCGATCCCTTCTTCGGCCAATTTTTTCGTAATATCACCTAAATCCGGATGTACAGTATAAGCTTTTTCAATAATATCTCTATTTTCTTTCTTTTCAGTGAATCCGACAGCTAAACCATCTATTATGGTTAAAGTTGAGACTCCGACTCGTAATGTAGATGTTATTATTCGTAATAAATATTTAGTTTCTAAAGGACTCAATTGACTCATAAGTCCTCTTAAAACTCCTAATTTTACATCATGAGATCCAGGACCTTCAGTTTGGGCAATTTTTTTAAGTTCTGAATAGATATCATTAATTTCCATCGAAGTAATTTTATTTGGAGAAGCATTGAAA